>NZ_JAEFCH010000091.1:0-1077 GCF_016406015.1 Acidovorax sp. IB03
TGTCGCATCCCGGACGATTGCATAGACTCTAAACGCTATCCACTCTTCATAGCCCGAGCTGTTTTGAAGGAGTTGATAGAGTCCTTGCAATCTATCCAGGGAGTGAAGCCATGTTGATAGCCCTGCACAAGAACGCCCGCACCACGCCCGCCGTGCGCGCCGAGATCGCAGCCAGCAATGAACCAGCCAGCGTCCTAGCCCAGCGCTTTGGGATCACTGAGCAGACGGTCTACAAATGGAAGAAGCGCTCCGTCTTTGCAGACCGCTCGCACACGGCCCATCGCCTGCAAACCGTGCTCACGCCAGCACAAGAAACCGTGGTGGTCCACTTGCGGCGCACCTTGCTGCTGCCTCTGGATGACCTGCTGGCAGTCACGCGGGAGTTCATCTGCCCCAATGTCTCACGCTCGGGTCTGGACCGATGCCTGCGCCGCCATGGAGCGGGCAACCTCAACGCCCTCAAGCCCCGGGAACCTGCGGTAGCGCACAAGGCCTTCAAAAGCTACGAGCCAGGCTACGTGCACATGGACGTGAAGTACCTGCCCCAGATGCAGGACGAATCGCAACGGCGCTACCTGTTCGTGGCCATCGACAGGGCCACGCGCTGGGTGTTCGTGCAGTTCAAGGCCAACAAGACAGCGGCCAGTGCCAGGGCCTTTCTCAAAGCACTTCACAAGGCCTGCCCGATCAGGATCAACAAGCTGTTGACCGACAACGGCAAGGAGTTCACAGACCGACTGTTTGCCAGCCGGGAGCGCGAACCCAGTGGCCACCATGAGTTCGACCAACTGTGCCAGGAGCTGGGCATAGAGCACCGGCTGACCAAGCCCAGGACACCGAGAACCAACGGCATGGTGGAGCGGTTCAATGGCCGCATAGCGGACGTCCTGAAGACCCACCGGTTCAACAGCCGCGAAGACATGGAGCAGACCCTGCTGCGCTATGTAGCCCTGTACAACCACCAGTTGCCGCAGTCAGCGCTCAAGAGCAGTACGCCGATGCAGGCGATGAAAGAGTGGTATCAGACACACCCGCATCTGTTTCACAAGCGACCATATGATCGTCCGGGATGCGACA
>NZ_JAEFCH010000092.1:0-1074 GCF_016406015.1 Acidovorax sp. IB03
AGGCTCTTCTAGCGAATGCTAGTGACACTTTGATTCCCCATGGCCGCACCCAGCACCAGCGCGGGCTGCAGCCCCGTGGGGCCTGATCGGTCCAGCATCCTGAACCAGCCCAGGTACGAATCAAGGTATTTCGTTGCAACGCCCTTGAAACGCTGCATCCACCCGCGCAGCCTGCTGACATAGGCATTGACGTTCTGCACATGCCAGGGCCCCCTCACCCGCTGGCCCCGGCTCACGTTCACTGCCCGGTGCTGCACACCCAAGAGCCGCGCTGCACTGGCCAGAGTGACGCTGCCGTCGGTGCACAGGATGGTGTCCGGTGGTAACAAGGGCTTGAGTGCTGCTTGCACACTGACGGCCTTGCTCGTCTGCAGGATGAGGTTGGCCGTTGCTCCCGCCCGGTCTCGTGCCATCAGCACCGGGGTGTACTCTGAGCCCTTGCAGCCAGCCAGTGCCTTGCCGCCCCGCCGGCGAGGACGGCGCAGCAACCCTCTTTGGCCTTTGCAGGAGACCAGGAAGTAGGACTCATCGGCCTCGGCAATGCCCACAAGCTGGTGAGCCTGCTGGTGGCTTGGGCAGGCCAGGAAGCGGTGGCGCCAGCGAAAGGCGGTGCTTTGCGCCACGCCCAGGCGCTGGGCCACCTGGTTGAGCGAGAGGCCCTCGCCCAGAGCCTGCGCCTGGCCCATCCACTTGTCCCGCAGATGCAAACGCGCCAGGGGCGTTCCCGTCAAGGCGTTGAAGGTGCGCGCGCAATGGCGACACTTGAAACGTTGCAGCCCATTGGCCGAGCCGTTCTTGACGAGCAGGGAGCTGCTGCAATGCGGGCAAGCCCGGCAGGCGCCGCTATGCGCTTCTACAACGGCGATGGCTTGACTGTGATCGAGCAGCGCCTGCAGAGAGCTTGCCAGTTGCTGGAGCTGGTGGTGCGTCAGCTGGGGCAAGCTGTGGATCAAGCGCGTCATCTGTTGCTGTCGCATGGCCTTCTCCTGGGGCTGACGCAGGAGCGTCATGCTTGGGAGATGGGGGCGCTGCAGGGCGTTTAAAGACTCATCACTAGCATTCGCTAGAAGAGCC
>NZ_JAEFCH010000093.1:0-920 GCF_016406015.1 Acidovorax sp. IB03
CGCTCCCTTTTACTGGATCAAGCCGCCTGCGGGCTTAACTGACTGGCATTGGGCCCCTGCCGGGTTTTTTTTGGTCTGAATTTCCTTCAGACCCTTGTAATGATGGTTTTGATAGGAAAGACGAGTGCTGCCATGAGCGGGCGGAGGTCTGAAAGCCGCTCAGTTGCCGCCACAATAAGGGCTGTCTTCGAGATGACTTGGGGCGCATCTGAATCGTGCAGTATTCGCTGGGCTCTCGCAGCTTGTGCAAGCCGAATGGGCCGCCCGGGGCGTCAAGACGTCTGCCGCCCTTGGGGGCCTTACTCGCCAAAGTTCTGCTACTTTGAACAGGTCAACTCATCCTCTATCTGGACAACCGTCGCATGCCACGTACCAAACTGCCTGTCTCGCCCCACGGTGGCTCGCCCGATGAGACGGAAGCCATGTTCTATGAAGCCCTGCAAAAGGGCGATGTAGACCTGCTGATGTCTTGCTGGGCAGAGGATGACGAAATCGTATGTGTGCATCCTGGCGGTTCCCGCTTGATGGGGGCCGCCGCAATCCGTGCTGCGTTTGAGGGAATGTTTGCGCAGGGCAGCATCCGGGTGACGATTTCTCAGGTCCACCGTGTGCAGTCGGTGTCCAGTGCCGTGCACAACGTGGCCGAGCGGGTGGAAATCATGTTGCCTGATGGGCTGCACGCAGCCTTTCTGATCGCCACCAATGTCTACCACCGCACGTTGGAGGGATGGCGCCTGGTGGCTCACCATGCCAGCACAGGCGGCTCGCCGGAGGGTATCTCCGGTACTGAAACTTCGCAGTTGCTGCATTGAGCGATGTGGCGCGGGCTGCTCATGGTTTCGTAATTTGTATAAAAAGTGGCTCTTCTAGTGTGGTGTCTCAAAAGTAAGCATCAAATAATGGTACTCGCTGCCCGCGCC
>NZ_JAEFCH010000094.1:0-846 GCF_016406015.1 Acidovorax sp. IB03
GCTTTGAGCGGCTCACATCCCGAATGCCCCCGGCTTTGCCGGGGGATGGTTACCAATTGGGTTGCCATCGCGCTCGGCAATGAACAGCACCCACGCTTCGGGCATGGTGCGCGCCATGTCTGCAAAAAAGGCGCGGCTCAGGTAAGGCGGGTTGCCGTGTTCGAGGTAGGTGCGTTCGTAGCAGCGGTAGAAGAAATCCCAGTCGCTTGTGCTGATGTCCTTGCCCTGCAGGCAGCGAAAAGTCACGCCTGCATCGGTCACACGGCGTCGCTCTTGTTTGATCTTCTTGCGCTTTTCCTGGGCCAGGCTGGCCAGAAAGTCGTCAAAGCTGGTGAAGCGATTTGGCATTGCCAGCCATTCCGACGTTGCTTCGCCAGACACAACAGGTGCTACAGGCGCCATGTTTTGCCAGTGGAACTGCACGGTGTGGCGCAACATCAGGCCCTGGTCGGCGCAGGTGGCAATGTCTCCTTCTGCCGCAAACAGCAGGTGCAATGACGAGATATCTTCTTCAATGCACCATTGGCGTGCAGCCTGCACCAGCTGTGCCCGCGCGGTGGCATCACGCGCCAGCAAGCGGGAGCCCGGCACAGGGGTGAAGGGCACGGCCACCAGCGCCTTGGGGTAATACGGCACGCCGTGCTGCTCGTAGGCGCTGGCCCAGGCCCAGTCGAATACGTATTCGCCGTACGAATGGGTTTTCAGGTACAGCGGGCAGGCGGCCACCAGCACCCCCGCGTCCCACAGGGTGAGGAAGCGCGGCGTCCAGCCCGTGCGCGGTGTGGCGCTGCCGCTAGCTACCAAAAGGAGGCCCCCCGGCTCTGCCGGGGAGGCAGTAGAAGTTTG
>NZ_JAEFCH010000095.1:0-814 GCF_016406015.1 Acidovorax sp. IB03
CAGTTTTGCCTGACCATCAAGTGCTTGTTTGGCCAGCCCTTGCGCCAGACACTGGGCCTGGTTGAGTCGCTATTGGGTATGGCAGGCCTGGATTGGCCAGTGCCCGACTACAGCACGGTGTGTCGCAGGCAAAAGAGCTTGGATGTGCAGGTGCGCTACCGTGCAAGTGACAAAGGCTTGCACATGCTGGCCGACTCCACGGGCATCAAGTTCTTGGGCGAAGGTGAGTGGAAAACCAAAAAGCACGGCGCACAGCGGCGCCGCCAGTGGCGCAAGGTGCATCTGGGTATTGATGCCCAGACACTGCAGATTCGGGCCATCGCAGTAACAACCAATGAAGTGGGCGACTCGCCCATGGCAGCAGACCTGCTAGGTCAAATTCCAAGCAATGAAGAGATAGCTAGCTTTACCGGTGATGGGGCGTACGACACGCAGGATGTACATAAGGCGTGCTACCTGCGGGGAGCCATTCCAATCATCCCGCCGCGCAAAGGAGCGAAGCTGCGCAAAGGGCTGGCATTTGCTCACCGCAATGAAGCGGTCAAGGCGTGTAGGCAGTTGGGGCGGGCTATCTGGAAACGCTGGAGCGGCTACCACCGAAGGTCACTGGTGGAGACCAAGATGAATTGCTTCAAGCGCCTGGGCGAGAAGGTCATGGCCAGGACGTTTGAGCGCCAGGTGACCGAGCTGCACATCCGAGCTTCAATCCTCAATCAATTTACCGATCTGGGCACGCCCCAGACGGTCGCTGCTGCGTAAATCTTTTTGGGATTGGGGATGCCTTGGCCTATGGCCGATTTATGCAACAAAGCCG
>NZ_JAEFCH010000096.1:0-746 GCF_016406015.1 Acidovorax sp. IB03
CTAGTGTCCTGAGTTAAAAATTCATTGAATTATTTTCCCTAACGGTGATCAGTCGTGTAGTGTGTTGTACGACGAGGTGGCCATGAGCGGAAGACCAAAGACTCCATTGGTGTTGGGCGCGACGGAGCGAGAGCAACTGATTGCGCTGACCAAGCGTCGCAAGACAGCGCAGGCCTTGGCCCTGCGAGCGCGGATCGTGCTCGCTTGCGCAGAGGGCTTGGACAACAAAGTGGTGGCAGCGCGCCTGCGGGTCACGCAGCAGACGGTTTCCAAGTGGCGGGGCCGTTTTGTTGAACTTCGCATGCAGGGTTTGTTGGATGCGCCACGTCCTGGCGCTCCGCGCACGATTGAAGATGAGCGCGTCGATGCAGTGATCGCCAAGACGCTGGAGTCTGTGCCAGTTGGCGCGACTCATTGGAGTACCCGCACCATGGCCCACGCAATGGGCATGTCACAGACGGCTGTCAGTCGAATCTGGCGGGCTTTCGGTCTACAGCCGCACCGCCAGGAGACGTTCAAGCTCTCCAGTGATCCGCTGTTTGTCGACAAAGTCCGTGACATCGTCGGCTTGTACATGGACCCGCCCGTCAAGGCGATGGTGCTGTGCGTGGATGAGAAGAGCCAGATACAGGCGCTGGACCGCACACAGCCGATCTTGCCGCTGGCACCAGGTATTCCTGAGCGCAGAACGCACGACTACATGCGCCATGGAACGACGACGCTGTTTGCGGCACTGGACATTGCCA
>NZ_JAEFCH010000097.1:0-673 GCF_016406015.1 Acidovorax sp. IB03
CTGCGGTGACGGCGCTTGAGCTGTCCTATGACTTTGCCAGTGGCCACATCCAGCGCTGCGAACAGCGACGTTGTGCCATGGCGCTTGTAGTCGTGCGTGCGCGTGCTGGGTTTTCCAAACGTCAGTGGTAACCCTGGTTGGGTGCGATCCAGGGCCTGGATCTGGCTCTTCTCGTCTACGCACAGCACCAAGGCGCGATCGGGTGGTGCCATATACAGCCCCACCACATCGCGCACCTTGTCCACGAAATGAGGATCAGTGGACAGCTTGAAAGTCTCCTGCAAATGCGGCTTCAGACCAAACGCATGCCAGATGCGTTGCACCGTCGCCGGTGATACGCCCGCCTCTCGGCTCATCTGGCGCACGCTCCAGTGCGTGGCGTTGGTCGGCCTGCTCTGGCGAACCTTATCCACGATGTGCTGAACCCGCTCATCTCCCACACTGCGGGGGCGGCCCGTGCGCGGTGCATCGGTCAAACCCGCCAGGCGGTACGCCTGGTAGCGCCGCCGCCACTTGGAGACGGTTTGCACCGTCGTTCCCAAGCGCTGGGCAATCACAGTGCCCGACTCCCCATCCGCGCAGCCCAGCACGATGCGCATGCGCAGCTTCTCGTCTTCAGGCGCTTTGCGTACGCGCAGTCGCGCATGCAGCTCTGCGCGCTCGGCATCGGTGA
>NZ_JAEFCH010000098.1:0-671 GCF_016406015.1 Acidovorax sp. IB03
TGGCACCCAACTCGCCGCTCAGGGCTGCGGTGACGGCGCTGGCGACACCGGCGCAAGCCGCTCCCGTGCTGGGCGCGTCGATCAGCACGGGGGAGTGCGCGCCTGGTGTGGTACCGATGAGCAGCGCGCTGCCATCCCAGAGCGAGCCGGTGCTGCCCAAGCGTGCAGCGCACTACCTGTGGGCGGTGCTGATCGCCCGCATCTACGAGGTGTTCCCCCTCTTGTGTCCGCTGTGTGGCGGGCATATGCGCATCATCGCGTTCATTACGCACAGCGCTGACATCCGGCACATCCTGGACCACATCGGGGCAGATTCAGAGCCACCCCGCATCTCCCCGGCGCGCGGGCCACCGCTGTGGGATGACTGTAGTGATGCGCAGATGGATGACGGGGCGCAAACCGAGCCAGCAGACTGGGACCTAGCGGCGCAACCGGCACCGGACTTTGAGGTCGATCAGCGCATCAGTTGGTGAATGAACAAAGCGGCGATTTTGACTTGCCGCGAACTGGCTCTGCGCCCGGTACACGCCGAGCGCCGCAAATCACTCTCCTGAACGCCAAACCCTGGTGGTGAACCTGACACCTGGGCGGGAAAATCGAGTGTCTCAGCCGGCTTGATGGCGCTTCCGCGGTGCGATACTTGGCCTCATGCGGTTAAAACGCCTATCCGT
>NZ_JAEFCH010000009.1:0-142010 GCF_016406015.1 Acidovorax sp. IB03
CCGCTTTGAGCGGCTCACATCCCGAATGCCCCCGGCTTTGCCGGGGGATGGTTACTCCACCCAGCATAGCCGTGTCGATAGCGACGATCACGCCTACTTTTACTTCGGCTGCAGCAATCCAACCAAGATTGCGCTCCAACACCCACTGCGCCGTTTGTAGACGCTCATTTTCTGTACTCACACTGATATCCTCAAAATTCTCTGCGAAAGCGTTTTGGTTGATGTGACCGCACCCTGATCATGTTGCAGAAGCCGCCAAAGCCCTTGCGTTCTGAAATCCACCTCTTCTTGAACGGACACGCCGTCCGCTGCAGATAGCCTGACGCGAACTGGCGCGAACGCTCTGCGAAAGGCATGGGTGGAGCCCACGAGCTTGCCGCTCTTGCCCAGCCTAACTATCAGCAACGCGAGAAACGATGAAGCCTGGTCAGGATCATGCATCTCGTCGTGCATGTTCCGAAGGTCAGGCGGGCTGGGCAGTGCCAGAAAGCTGGGATGTGAGTGCCACTCACCCAGGTAGTTGAAGCGCTCGGGATTGTTGCCCGTGAGCAGGCGGAAGCGCCTCATGAATTTGCGATGCTGCAACGGGTCGCGCACAAACGAAGTTGGGGTGCCGTTGCGCTGCACCGAAAGGTCCCTGACCACAAACTGACCGTCGGCGATCTGCTCAGCGGCCATCACGCCGCCAATCTCGTTGCGCCCCGCAATTTTTAACTCCCTCTTGAGCTTGCGCACACACCTAGCGCTAAGAATGACGTCGATCACGCCGCAGCCGCAGGTTGTAGAAGTTCTGGCAAGTCGGTAATGGGCGCCGATCGGCCGGCGTCAATCCCATCCATGGCCAGCGGCGCCTTGAGCAAGATTGGGAATGTCTGAAAAGGCTCTGCGAAGATCCACTCTGCACGCAGCCCGATGACATAGGCCGAATTCGGGTAATCCGACTCGGTGGCTGGAAGCAATGCATCAAGGGCCAAGCGTGTCAAATGTGCGGCGATAACTGACACATCTGCATCATCAGCAATCATGCTCGGCTGGTCGTCAGGCTCGACTCCATAGTCGATGTCGCTGTCTTTGGGCGGCTTTGGGAAGTCTGGATTGGTCATCCAGGTGTATATCTCATGTCGTACATCAAGCGCATTTGCTTCAAGGCCAGGCCGACTGCGTGCAACATAGCCGCCATATCCTCCTCCGAATACGCGCCCCCAAACCATTGGGATGCAATCCATAGTCGCAACCTGGGCAGCCATGCCGAAACCTTGGCCGCTCGCTGTGGTCTCCACGATGAGATCACACCCCGCCAGCTTGCCTAAACATGTGACCAGGTTTGCTGTGGAAAATTGGCCGCCAAGGTTACCTATCCAGCCATCGACTTCGATGCCCGGGTTGATTGCCTGCAAGCGCTCCGTCACACCTTCCACTTTGTGGGCGCCGACTGCTGTCCAGTCGAGATCGTTGCGCACCACGTTGGCAATCTTCATGACATCGCCATCGACAAGGTAGAAGTCTGTGACCCCCGAACGCGCAAGACTAGCGGCGACCTTGCTTCCCATTGAGCCACACCCCACGATGGCCACACGTTTGTCGGCTATCGCCTTGTTGCGCCCCGGTGCTCGTTGTTGATTGTCCATAGGAACCTTGGCAATATCGTAGGCCTTATCTCCCAGCCATTTGGCTAGCACCTGGCCATCCAACAAGCCAACGACGATGCCGTACCCAGAGTACGCTATGGGAGAAAACTGGGCCCAAACCTCCCCGGGAGAGAGACTCTTGTCGACCATTGCGAGATGGCGCGCATCGTCTTTTTGCATCACCGTGATTCGCGCGATCCGATCCGCCTTGGCTCGCAAATGCAGAGGGATCCCCACATCCACCCAGGCGCCATGCTCTGCCGAACCAACTAGTCCAACGGCAAAAAACACGACGCAACCAGCATGATCGATGGCCTTGAGGTCCAGTCCATGGACTTCACCTCCCCGCCGGATGACTTCGGCAATCAAGGCGTCACTGATGACGAGACGCACACCTTTCAAATTCAACAACTGCGCCTGAGTGAACTGATGGATTGCTGGCACCCGCCTTGCATTGCCGGCACTATCCACTTGCGCTTCGGTGCCCAGCAGCTTGCGCGCGCTGAGCAGCATGTCAGCCCCGTTGAAGTCTACGTGCCAGTTGTCTGCGCGCATCTCCAAACACAGTTCCCCGCTGGGCCACTGGTGGGTCGACCAACGTTCCCCTCTCGCCCGCGGCATCACTTGCAAAGGGCAGAAGGGATATACAAACGGATAGACGAGTTGAGCCTCTCGAAGCTTGCCACCCGCTTCAAAATCGACCTCAGCTGATACAGTGCCCGCTGACTCGTCGACTGACCAAACTACTTGCTTCACCCATCCTTGAGCGAGCAGTTCCCCGAGTGCTTGCTTCTCCTGCTCCAGACGGTCCGGAAATCGCTGAAACCAGTTCAAGCAAAGCCTCGTTGGCTATTTGAGGGTTGCGCCGCGACCTTGCCAAAGGAGAAGCCGGCAGCTGCTGCAGTGCCCGTGGCGGGCTGGAGAAGCCCCCCGCTGATTGAGGTTGCCTTCTTCGACTCGGTTTTGGGGGCAAGCGCCTCTTCGGCCGCCGCATAGTCGAAGTCTGCGCGGCGCCGGGTGACACCGAAGAGAGTCTGCAGTGGCTCAGGAACATGCTTGTAGAGTTCTGGCCCCATGGCGGTCTGGCGGCCATTGCACCGCTTCTGCTCGCCCTCGGAGGCGAGTACAGAGCGGCTGATGCAGCACCTGGTGCGCTCACCTTTAATGCCAAGCCGGGTGAGCGACATGATTCCGTGCTCCAAGCCGATCGCCAAGCCGAGATCGCCTGCGTCGATCTCTGCCAACTTCAGTTCGCTCATCGCAAGGTTGAAGCTGCTGCGCATTGCCGCAGCGCACAACAGCGCGTTCTTGGCTGTCTCGGCGTCATCGGTAGTTTGAGCGGTTCCCTCTACCAAGATGCCGTGGATGCAGTCTCCGATGAAGCGGATCTTCCGGCCCGCGAAATCGTCGTAGAGCACCGAATCAAGTTCGCCACGCAGTACGTGTAGGGTCTTAACCACACTTGCTGCACTTTCGTCTTCGTCAATTCGATCGGTGATGTAGCGCGTGAAATTGTCGATGTCGGCGTACACGGATGTACTCTCCTGGCGACGCGAGTTGCCAGGCGTCAACGTCTCCAAGTCGATGCCCTTGAACGGAGGGGTATGGCGAGAGAAATCAAACGACGCGATCGGGTTCTTGGCCAAGTCGGCTTCCCAGTTCTTGACGACGCTGTCGACGCTCACCGAGAGGCTTGCTGCCTTCTGAGCCTCCTCCACCTGCGCTTGGGTCACTGCAGTTGCATCCACATCGATGACTTCGTCCCACCCAAGCACAACACGCGCAGTGTTGGTCATGTAGGTGCCCTCAACCTCGCCGCCTGCTCGCTTAGCAGCCTGATTGGCGGGGTTGCCAAGAAACAGAGGCTCGCGGCTTGAGCGTCGGCCATTGTTCACGGCAAGGGCTGTACCGGAGTCGATGCCGACCCGGGTCTTTGCCGCGGGCAAGGGGTCGTCACCACCTTCCCCAGTCTGGGTAAGAACGTCACGGATCAATTGAGCGGTGGCCACTGCTTTGAGGATGCGGGCTTTCTCATCGCCATATGGCTTTGCAAAGACCGCATGCAGTCGCTGGTTGTGGAAGTCGACCTCAATTGCATCCACATCCAACAGGATATCTCGAACGGCGCGGTAGTGGAGGTTCAGGAATCTGAGGGTACGGCGATGGCTCGTTGTGCCCTCAAAGTCCGTGACATTGAGCATGTCGCCGATGTTCAGGATGTCGACGTACAGGTGCACGCCGTGCACCCGATAGGCTACCCCGTTGCCTATCCCTTGCAGGTCGGTGGTTCGCACGTACTCCTTGATGGTCACCGTCTTCACCTCGGCCATCCGCGCTGCAATGCGCTTTTTCGCCGCATCTGCGCTCCAACTCCGTTTCGCCATGATCGCTCCAACTGGTTGAATGTTCGCCCAACGCGCTTGCCGCCAGGCCGCTCTCCTCGAAGTCGGACATAGGGGCCGTTTTCGCAACTTCAAGTCCGGCGCAAACAAATCGCTGCGGTGGAGCGCATAAGGCGGCACGCGCCGTTGTAGCCCCCATGCACACGAATTGGCATGCTGCCTCTTTCGGGCAGTGCCGATTGAATCAAATTCGCGCGGATCTGCAAAGGGGCGACACGTCAGCCACCTTGTGGCCTCGCTCAGTGATCTGCTTGACCGCTTCGGTCTTGAATTCTTCTGGGTATCGCTGCTTGCTCATGGCACCTCCTATGGGGCCTCAGGTTTGAGGCTCAGAGATGTCTAGAAAACCCGGGGCGATTTGAAGAGGCCCGCGCAGCACTCCTCAAGGGCTGCTCGTAAAGGGCAAAATTTGGGGCGGTTAGGCAGAGGCTGCTGATCAAGATTTGGATTTTTCATCATGTTCTTGTGGCAGCTTCGGCTGCGCCTGAAAGGTATACAGGCGGCGCATCAGTTCCGCTGTTAGCTGCTGGCGCGCAGCATCCGCCGCAGTAGTCGCGGCGAGCAACGCGATCTCCATTCGAGGGCAAGCCAGGATTCGGCAAGTTTTGACTCTTAAGCCTTTTGGTTATTAAAGAATGGTCGTTTATTTCTTCTTGTATTGATGCGTCACCCTTGACTCGTCAGAAGCCTGATCACTTGACCTCTGGCGCTTCACCACCACGCTTTTTACGAGAAGATTTCTGCTTCGGTCTGAACTGCTCCACCAGTTCACGCAAGGTGCCAGCTTCCGCCTTGTGCTGTGCAACTGCCTGAAGAGCTTGCTGTAGCTCGGCCGATTGCGCCTGGTGCGCCCTGGTGATTTCGGCCAAGGAGGCGCGAGCACCGTCTGTTTCTGCTGCCAACCTGCTCTGTGCAGCATTGGCTTCGAGTAGTTTGGCGTGACAGTCGCGTTCGGTCTCTGCTAGCTTGCCTCGCAATTGCTCCAATTGCTTTTCCGCTTGGGCACGCACGGTTCGCTCTCGGTCAATTTCCCGAAGCGCCCGGTGCTCCGCTTCGATAGATCGCTGGGCGGCTTCATCAATAGCTGCACGTCCTTTTTCCAACTCGGCGCTGAAATGCTGCCTGCTCTTCGATTGCTCCTGCTTCAGCTCATCCACCTGCCTGGACAGCGCCTCACCTCTCGCTGTGCTCGCAGCGTGCGCACGCCGTTCTTGCTCAAGCTCTGCAGCAAGGGCCTGAGCTCGGGTCTCCAGTTCGGTGACTTTGGTCTGTGCGGTCTGTATCTGGGTCTCCAGGACGGCGCTTCGCTGCAGAGCCTCCTGCAGGCCTGCCTGTGCACTCTGGGCCTCTGCGTGTGCCTCGACGCGCAGGACAGCTAGCTCCTCGCGCGCCAACTCCGTTGCCTGGGTCCACATCACGCTGACTGTCTGGCCTGCAGCTTGTTTCAACGCGTCCGGAAGGTCCGGGTGGTCAATTTCCACCCGAGCTTTGCCGCGTAGGTCCTCCCAAAATTTGGCCAATGCTTCGGCCGGCGCGCTCATGGAGCCTTTTCGCACGTGCTGATACAGCTTGCTCGCGGTGGGCGTGATGCCGTACCGGAAAAACAGCAACGCGCAAACCTCGCGGTACAACGCTTTCGTGTCGCTGAAACGCTCCCGCAGGGCCTCGACTTCAGCTTGGATTTCTGATTCTTCGCTCATTCTCAAATAATACAACGTATAACGTATAAATCAACGATATTATTTCCAATCTATGGACATAATTACTCTAATGTCCATAGAATTTGGCTCATGAGCAGTTTGATCGTCGCACCGGCCGTTTTGGCGCATCTTGAGCCCTTGGACGGCTTGGTGCTACCCGTTCATCTTTCCGGAGAGCGTGGCCGAAATCGGGCACAGGGCCTGCCCCAGGTTGCGGCCAATGACGATCGCTCTGCAGTTTTGGCTTGGCTGGCGCGCTACAAGGATTCAACAGCCACGTTGGCCAGCTATCGCAAGGAGGCGGAAAGGCTGTTGCTCTGGTGTGTGCACCAGCACGGTAAGGCCCTGTCCGATCTGACCCACGAGGACTTCCTGGCCTACGAGTCCTTTTTGGAAAATCCCCAACCGGTTGATCGATGGGTCATGCAGGTCGCGCAGAAGGCACCGAGGTCCTCGCCACACTGGCGTCCGTTCGCCAAGCCTCTGGATCGGCAGAGCCAGCGCCAGGCACTCTCGATCCTCAACAGCCTCTTCAACTGGCTAGTTCAAGCCGGGTATCTGGCGGGCAACCCCTTAGCTCTGCGCCGTCGCAAATCTGTGGCGCGACCAGCCAAGACCAGCAGGTTCCTGCCACACGAGCACTGGGCGCAAGTACGCGCAACGATTGAGTCCCTTCCCACTGGCACGCCTCGCCTCGCTCTCCAAGCGGCCCGATATCGGTGGCTCTTCTCGCTCCTCTACATCGGTGGCCTGCGGATTTCTGAGGTCTGCAACAACTCGATGGGAGATTTTTACTGGCGCCGAGGAGCTGACGGACGAGAACGCTGGTGGCTGGAGGTTCGTGGCAAGGGAGAAAAAACCAGAGTGATCCCCGCGACAGACGAGTTGGTCTCAGAGCTGATGCGCTACCGAAAGTCGAATGACCTGGGACCTCTACCTCGTGAGGGCGATTCCGCCCCACTGCTCCTGCCGTTGATTGGTGGGTCTAAACCTATGGGACGCAGCGCGGTGCACGAGCTGGTCAAGAATATCTTCCGTGAAACCGCAGCCCGCCTGCGAGCGCTAGGTCCTGACCATGAGGCCGCCGCCTCTCATGTGGAGAAGGCCTCCGCCCACTGGATGAGACATACGGCGGGCACCCATCAGAGCGACAACATGGACCTCAAGGCTGTGCGTGACAACCTTGGTCACGCGAATATTTCCACCACAAGCATTTATGTGCATACAGAAGATGATGCGCGCCATGACCAGACCACAAAAGCTCACAAACTCGGCTGGTCAGTTTGATGGCGAAACAGCGAGCCTGTGAGTCAATTGCGTGAGTGTCCACCGCAATATGGCGCTTGATAACCGAGACTTTCTTGCCCGCGTCATAGCCCTTCAAGGCCGCTGTGTCCGTGTTCTTCACTCTCTGCGCATCCACGATCAAGAACGCGCTTGAGGCGCTGCGCCCTCGATCCAGAGGGAAGCTTACCTAGCTGGGCGCCCCCACCTATCTTCGCAACACTGCCCCTTCACCGCCCCTTCACCGCATTCGTCAGCGCCTGCGTGTTGTGGCGCATCATCGTGATGTAGGTTGCCGCAGTACCGCCGGGCGCCGAGAGCGAGTCGGAATACAACGACCCGGATGGCTTGACGCCTGTTTCCCGGCCAATCTGCTCGATCAAGCGTGCATCGGCGATGTTCTCCACAAACAAGGCCTTGATCTGCTCAGCCTTGATCTGGCGCACCAAGCGGGCGATACCCTGGGCAGAAGCTTGAGCGTCGGTGCTGGTGCCCTGTGCGGCGAGGAACCGCACCTGGTGGTCTCGGGCATAGTACGCAAAAGCGTCGTGCGAGGTGATGACCTTGCGGCTTGCCACCGGGATGGCTGCCCACGCTGTCGCAATGTCGGCATCGAGCCGGGTCAGTTCCGCGCTGTAGTTTTTGGCATTTTGTTTGTACATGTCGCAGCCTTGTGCATCCACCTTGCACAAGGCCTGCGCAATGTTGCTCACGTACTGCTGCGCCAGTTTCACGCTTTGCCAGGCATGTGGATCCGCCTCGCCGTGGGCATGCCCGTGACCATGGTCATTGCCTTGCCCACCGGAGGACTGGCTGATCAGCGGCTTTAAGCCCTGGGTTACGGTCACATGTGTGCCTTTGAAGCTGGCCGACTGCAGCAGCCGTTTCACCCAACTCTCGTAGCCCAGGCCATTTGAGAACACCAACTGGGCCTGCGATACCGTTCGCGCTTGAGCAGTGCTGGGCTGGAACACATGTGCGTCGCCGCCCGCTTCCACCAGCACGTTCACCTGAACGCGCTCGCCTCCGACCTGTCGCACGAAGTCGCCCAGGATGCTGAAGGTAGCCACGGCCTTGACCTCGCCCGCCGCGTGCACAAGGGGGGTGCCGGCAACGACTGCGACGAGCAAAAAGGCGCGTAGCGCGCGCGCTGCCGTGGGGCGAATGGGGTCTGGTGTCATGTCAAGCTTTCAGATGATGCGAGGATCGGGGTTGCAGCAGGCCTTGTTGGCCGAAGACAAGGGAGAGCAGATAAAGAACACCCAGGCAGAGAACGATGGTGGGACCCGTTGGAAGGTCGGCGTGGTACGAGATGAGGAGTCCACTAGCGCTGCCCAACATGGCCATGCACGAAGACAAGAACAGCATGGCGGTGATCTCGCGCACCCAGAAACGCGACGCAGCAGCAGGCAGCACCAGCAGGCCCACCGACATCAGGGTGCCCAGCGCATGAAAACCCGCGACCAGGTTGATGACCAGCAAACCCAGGAAGCCGTAGTGCGCCACCGGGCTCCACCGGCTGACCGATCGCAGAAAGGCAGGATCCAGACATTCCATGACCAGCGGACGGTACAAAAACGCCAGCCCCACCAAGGTGAGGCTGCTGATGCCGCCCAGCAGGATGAGCGCGTCGTTGTTGAGCGCCAGCACTGTGCCGAACAGTACATGCAACAGATCCACGTTGCTGCCGCGCGTAGAGACGATGAGCACCCCCAAGGCGAGCGAAAGCAGGTAGAAGGCCGCCATGCTGGTGTCTTCCTTGAGCACGGTGCTGCGTGCTACTAGGCCTGCGGCCACGGCCACCAGCACGCCCGCAGCGATGCCACCCACGGTCATCGCCCCCAAGGACAGCCCGGCGTAGAGATAGCCCAAAGCCGCACCGGGCAGGATGCCGTGCGCCATCGCATCGCCCATCAGGCTCATGCGTCGCAACATCAGAAAAACCCCCATCGGTGCTGCGCTTAGGGACAAGGCCAGGCAACCGGCCAGCGCCCGCTGCATGAAGCTGAATTCGGTGAATGGCCCGAACAGTGCCGCGTTAAGACCCAACCATACGGCTTCGATCACGGTGCGACCTCCACAGCCGACGCGTGATTTTGCTGGTGCTGTGGTGCATCGCACAGCGGCGCTTTGTCGTCGAAGGCCTCGTGCAAACCCCGGGCGCGCAACAAGTTGGCCGGGGACAGCGCATCGGCGGGCGCGCCCCACGCGATCATTTCGCGCGCGAGCAGCAACGCGTGGTCAAAATGGCGGCGCACGAGGTCTGCGTCATGCAGCACCGCAATCACCGTCTTGCCTGCTGCATGCCAGCCTTGAAGCACCACAGTGAGTTCGCTGGTGGTGCGTTCGTCCACGGCAGCAAAGGGTTCATCCAGCAAGAGCACCGACGCGTCCTGCAGCATGAGACGCGCAAACAGCGCGCGCTGGAACTGTCCACCCGAGAGGGTGTCCAGCGTCCGGTCCCGAAAGTCGTGCAACCCGACGGCGCCCAGGGCATCGATGCAGCGCTGGCGCTGTGACTTGCTCAGTCCACCGAGCGCACCGATCTCATGCCACAAACCCATGGCCACCATATTGAAGACACTGATCGGAAAACTCCGGTCCACCTGCGCCAGCTGGGGCATGTAGGCCACGCGCTGCCGCTCCAGCCCGCGGATGCGGCCCTCAAGGGGTTTGAGCAAACCCGCCAGGCCTTTGAGCAGGGTGCTTTTGCCAGCACCATTGGGGCCCATCACCGCCACCAGAGACCCGGGCTCGATGCGCACGCTCAGGTGGTGCACCGCCGGATGTCGCTCGTATCCCAGCGTGACGTTGTCGATTGAAAGTGCAGTGACCATCGATCACGGCACCCGGACAGCGAGCCAGAGTGCGACCCATAGGACCGCGCATACCAGTGCTACACCCGTCAAGCGGGACCTGGCGGATCCCAAAAGTGTGTCACCGCGATGGTGGCCCGGCGCGCCGTTAGGCCAGCGAGCGCCGTCATTAGGGTGGTGATGGGAGTCGGACATGGAATGCGTTTAATTGCAATAAAGTTGCGTTAGTTGAGCATCTTAATGCAATCGAGTTGCATTAATTGGATTGCCGTCATCATGTACAGGCTCGGTGCCCATTCACGAGATGCCCCGCGTCAGCGGCGTTTTTCACTGCAGGCCGAGCACAACGCCTGCAAGAACAAGGTATCGCCCGAACTTGGCCAGCGTCACCAGCACGAGGAACACGCCGAATGGCTCGCGCATCACACCAGCCACAACGGTGAGCGGATCGCCCACCAAGGGCAGCCAACTCAACAGTAAAGTCCACTTGCCATGACGCTGGTACCAGCGTTGCGCCCGGCCCATCGATTCGGGTTTGACTGGGAACCAGTGTTGATCGCGATAACGTTCAATCCCGCGGCCCAGGAACCAGTTCACCACCGCCCCAAGCACGTTACCCACCGTTGCCACCAGCAGGAGCAGCCAGACCGAGTGAGCCTCGGTGAGGAGCAGTGCAACCAGCACGGCCTCGGATGCTGTGGGCAGCAACGTGGCGGCGACGAATGCACTGACAAACAGTCCGCTGTAGGCACCGAGTTCCGGCATTAACGACCCACGCTGGGCCAGTGTGGATGCTGGTCATCGACCACGAAAGCATGCGCATGACGGGCCTGATCGCCGCTCCCGGCTGAGCCCTGGGTATGCGTGTGTCCGGTTGGCAAGTCCGGGTGTTCGTGCTCGATCACCTCGGGGTCTTGCGCTGGCCAGACCCGAAAAGCCACCCACACGGCCAGTGCACCTGCACCGCCCAGCACCGCAAAAGTCACCGGCATGCCGTACCGCGTGCCCAGCCATCCGGCCAAGGGGTAGAACAACAGCCAGCAGGCATGCGACAGCGCGAACTGCGCGGCAAAAAGTGCCGGACGATCCTCTGGATTCGAGGATCGCCGCAGCAACCGCCCAGAGGGCGTCTGGGCGGTGGAGTAGCCCAGACCAATTGCGAACCACAAGGCCATCAGCGAGATTTGCCCAACCACCAACCAAGTGCCCACGAAAAGACCCACGACCATCAAGCCGATGCCGCCGAGCATTGCTGTGCGATCAGGCAGCTTCTCCAGCAACCGAGGCAGTGCCAGTGCAGCCACTATTGAACCTGCGCCAAAACTGGCCAAGGCCAGAGCTACCGCGCTCTGGGTCAGGCCCAACCCGGCCTGAACGATGACTACCGTGTTGACAAACACCATGGAGCCGGCCGCTGCCACACCCGCACTGATCGCCAGCAGCCCGCGCAGCCGGGGGGTGGCCAAGTAAATGCGCAGTCCGCGTGTGGTGCGGTCGTAAATGCCGCGGCGTTGGGGCGCAGGATGGGCCGGCAAGGCCACCGACACCACCAGAGCGGCCGAGGCCAGGAAGCCGACCACCGTGCCAGCGAACAGGTTGTGAAAGCTGATCACAGTGAGCAACGCGGCCGCCAGCATCGGGCTGACCAGGGTTTCCATGTCGTACGCCAAGCGGGAGAGTGACAAAGCCTTGGTGTAGTCCTTCTCCAGCGGAAGCACGTCGGGAATCGTTGCCTGGAAAGTGGGTGTGAATGCGGCCGAGGCCGCCTGCAGCACGAAGATCAAGACGTAGATCTCCCAGATCTGGGAAACAAACGGCAGCATCAGGGCCACGGCCGCACGCACCAGATCCAGTGTGACCAGCATGGTGCGCCGAGGCAGGCGATCAGCAAAGGCGGCTGCGACAGGTGCCACACCTACATAAGCAATCATCTTGATGGCCAAGGCCGTGCCCAACACCATGCCTGCGTTGTCGCCGGCCAGATCGAAGGCCAACAGCCCGAGCGCCACCGTGGCCAGGCCGGTTCCGATCAAGGCAATCACCTGCGCGGCGAACAGGTGTCGGTAAGTGCGGTGGGAAAAAATGTCCAGCATGTTTGTTGTTCTCGTGGTTCATGCGCTCGGGGCAGCAGGCGCCACGGGCTTAAAGGTAGCGGGTGATTTCTCTGAACTCGTCCATTGCTTTGCGCTGGCCTGCTCCAAGAGGCCCCACAAGGTCTTCAAGACAGTGATCCAAGTGCTCTTGAATCAGCGCCTTTTTGGCTTGTTGAATCGCCTTTTCCACCGCCTGCAACTGTTGCGCGATGTCCAAGCAGTTCCGTCCCTGGACCACCATATCGATGGTGCTGTTCAGATGCCCCCCAGCTCTGCGTAGACGTTTGATGATGGCGGGGTGAGATTCATGTGTATGTGTATGTGTATGCGTTTGTGTCATAGTCTTAGTATCCCCTACGGGGGGTTACTATAATCCGGGGAACGACAACGCATGCAAAAACTTCCCATGACTTCGCGCCTGCCCCATTCCCCTCGCCCCAACCGGGCAACGTTGGGTATGCGATGGCTGGTTTTGGTGGTGATCATGTTCGGAACCATGATCTCCTCTGTGGGGGTTATGAACTCCCATGGCATTGCAGTTATTGCCGAAGCGCTCCACGGCAGTTCAACGACCCCCGACGCGCAGCGTGATCAGGAGTACGGTCATGTGCACGAGGATGGGGATGCGATGGTGAATCATGGCATTGCTGGCGATCACCCCCATCATGGAGGTGACCATTCACACGACAAAGTGCATGCCCTGCCCACGACGTGGAGCATGGCTACGCCGCAGTTACCGGCGTGGCTCGGGCACGTGCGGCAGTTGATTGAAATGATTCAGGTGTCTAGGCTAGAACGCCCGCCCATGGGCTGATTCCTCTCTCGTCTCAGATTCCTCGCTGCGCCAAGCAGCGCTTCATTTCTTTCAAACTATTGGAGTCTTCATGCACAGCCATGTCCAAGACAGGCTGCCACGTTCGCCATGGGCGATCGGGCACCCCCGTATCTTGCTACTTTTCACATTCTTCATCTGCCTCGTGTTCAGCAGTGCAGAGGCTTTCGCCCACGCAGTCACAGCGGGTGACAAGGGTTATATCCAGGAAATTTCGGGCGTCAATCTGCTGCCCTTCGTGTACCTGGGCGCCAAACACATGATGACCGGGTACGACCACATCCTGTTCCTGTTCGGCGTGATCTTCTTCCTCTATCGGATCAAACACATCGGCATCTACGTGAGCCTGTTTGCGTTGGGTCACTCAACCACCATGATCCTGGGCGTTTACTTCAACGTCGGGATCAACAGCTACCTGATCGACGCCATCATCGGTCTGTCCGTGGTCTACAAGGCGCTGGACAACATCGGCGCGTTCCAGCGCTGGCTGGGGGTCCAACCCAACACCAAGGTTGCAACCCTTGTGTTTGGTCTGTTCCACGGCTTTGGCCTGGCCACCAAGATCATCGAGTACGAGATTTCGCCCGACGGGCTGGTTCCCAACCTGCTGGCCTTCAACGTGGGCGTGGAGATCGGGCAGCTGCTGGCCCTCGCCGTCATCTTGATTGGCATGAGCTACTGGCGCCGCACACCCAGCTTTTTTCGCCACGCCTACACCGCAAACGTCGCCATGATGAGCGCGGGCTTCATTTTGGTGGGCATGCAGCTCACCGGCTATTTCGTGTCGTGAACACCCAAGGAACATTCAACATGTACAACAGCGATTCCCCCATCCGCGCAGAACTGCCCTCTTCGAAGCAGCTTTTTCGCTCCACCGTTCTGGCTTTGATCTCAGCCGTCGTCCTCCTTGTTGCCGTTGTGCTACCAGCGGACTACGGCATTGACCCCACGGGAATTGGTCGCATTCTGCGCCTGACCGAAATGGGCGAGATCAAGAAGCAGTTGGCAGCGGAGGCCGCCGCCGATGCAGCTGCCGCCGCAGGAGCTCCAGCACAGGCAACTGGGGCAGCAGTTGGCATGGCTTCGGCCAATGCAGCACAGGCACAAGCTCGTCCGCCCGCTGTCGCAGCCTCTCCTGTTTCCACAGCGCCCAAAGTGGTATGGAAAGACGAGATGCCCTTTACGCTGACCCCGGGCGAAGGCACGGAGATCAAGCTGAAGATGGTTGAAGGCGGCAAAACGCAATATCAGTGGGTTGTGGAAAACGGGGAAGTCAACTTCGACACCCACGGCGACGCACCGGGCAAGTCGATCAGCTACGAAAAAGGCCGTGGCGTTGCGACCGATGAAGGCGTGCTCGAAGCCGCGTTCACCGGCAACCACGGGTGGTTCTGGCGAAACCGGGGCAAAGCTGATGTGAAAGTCATTCTGCGCACAAGCGGTGACTACACCGACATCAAGCGGGTCCAGTGATAGGGCCTGATATCTGCATCCCAGATACAGATATCTTAGAAATCGGGGGCTTGTAGCGCAATGCATTGGTGCACGTGCGCGGTGGAGATGGTGGGAGCCAGCATGCAAGCCTGCGTGCCGGGGCCGCGCTCTACCAGTTCACCTATATGACTAAGTGTCCCATTGCACCCGAGATTCTTGCTCGGATGGGCTCAACTCCGTAGCCCATTGAAGTGCTCTCTTCAATTGCCACAACCCCCCATTTTTTGGGTCTCTCACACTTGATATGAACAAACCCATTTGAAGTAAGTAAGGGCGCCGCTACGATTTTCGTAGGCGCCGCAATCATGCATATTCTTTGATCATCATCTAAATAGACATCACCATGAAAACTCTCAAAACCTTCTTCAGCACGCTTCTGATTGTTGCCTTTTTGTGCTCAATGGTCGGTTGCGAAAAGACCAGCAATTCCGAAAAGAGCGGTCACGGTCACAGCCATGACTGACGGTACCGCAATACGTGCTCACTGATTAGATTGAATCGCCCCGGGGTGATTCACGATCCTCATTTCCGGGGCGATTAAGTTTGAAAAACGCAACAGGTCATGTACGTCGCTCAGAAGACGCCGAGGTTCTCGCCCCACTGGTGTCCGTTCGCCAAGCCGCTGGAGCGGCAGAGCCAACGCCAGGCGCTGTCGATCCTCAACAGTCTCTTCAATTGGCTGGTTCAAGCCCGGTATCTCGCGGGCAATCCCCTTGCCTTACAGCGCCGCAAGTCCGTGGCGCGACCAGCCAAGACCAGCAGGTTTCTGCGTCACGAACACTGGGCGCAAGTGCGTGCGACGATTGAAGCCCTCCCCACCGGCACGCCTCGGGCTACCCTTCAAGCGGCCCGTACCGGTGGCTTTTCTCACTTCTCTACATCGGGGGCCTGCGGATTTCGGAGGTCTGCCACAACTCGATGAGCGTTTTTTACTGGAGACGGGGAACCGACGGCCGGGAGCGCTGGTAGCTGAAGATTCGGGGCAAAGCACAAAAAACCCGAGCTATCCCGGCCACCGACGAGCTGGTATCTGAGCTGATGTGTTGCCGACGGGCGAACGCCCTGGCCCCTCTCCGCGCGAGGGTGATTCGCTACCGTTGCTTCTACCGCCTATTGGGGGAGCTAAGCCTATGGAACGCAGCGCAGTGCAGTGCACGAACTGGTGAAAAGCGTGCTTCGCGACACCTTAACGCGCTTGTGAGCACTGGGCCTTGACCCACGAGGCAGCTGCTTCGCATGCGGAGCAAGCCACCCACTGGATGCGCAACAGGGCAGCAACCCGTCAAAGCTACAACATGAATCTGAATACTGTGCGTGACAACCGAGGCCCCGCGATTATCTCTATCACCAGCATCTACGTGCACACGGAGGATGACGCGCGTCATGACCAAAGCCCAGGCGGGCACAGGCTGGGATGGTCGGACCGGTGTTCGATAGGTGCAAGGAACAAACGCTTGGATCTGAACGCCTAAGATTTAGTCTGTGCGCCAGCATCTGGACGAATTAGTTTCACCAATTCCAGCAACTTCTTGGCCGACCTTCAGCACCTCTGCCCCGGTCGGCGTGAGTTGCGCCCCCGCTACCCGCATTTCCACCGTGCTGCTGTTCGTGGCCCGTGCCAGTGACTCACATTCCTACGTCATAGATGACGAGCACCAGCGCTGGCCGCGGTGATCTCCCGATTCACGTCATATCACTGGTTGAGATGTCGACTCCCACGCGCGTTCTTCCATTGTCCGACGTAGCGATCGGCTGGCCTGCGTGCATACGTGCGATGGCGCTGACAATCGCCAGACCCAACCCGTGATTGACCTGTCCATGGGCCCTGGATGGATCTCCCCTAAAAAAGCGATCAAAAAAGTGGGTCAGGTCCTCGACGTCCACCGTCTGGCCCAAGTTCTCAACGCTGAGAATGACCCGCTGCCGCCCAAGAGCTTCAATACGGACTTGGATCTCCGACCCAACCTTGGCGTAGCGTGTTGCGTTTCCTAGCAGGTTGGAGATCGCTCGGCGCAGCAGCGGAACGTCGAAGTCCCCCGCAGCATCCCCAATGATCTTGGCTTGGAGCCCTGCTTCGGCCAGTGCAGCCTCGTGATAGTCGAGCACCTCCTCGGCCAACGCGGCCAGGCTGGGCGTGTGCACCCTGCGTGCGCCAACGCCACGGTCAGCCTGCGACAGGAACAACATGTCGTTGACGATTCCCGTGAGGCGCTGAAGCTCCTCCAGATTGGATGCCAGCACTTCGCTGATGTCGGTAGCGCCCAAATTCCTCAGAGCCAGCTCGTTGCTCGTCTTGAGCGTGGCCAGTGGCGTGCACAGTTCGTGCGCAACATCGGCGTTGAAGCCTTCCATCTGTGTGTAAGCCTTCTCTATGTGATCGAGGAGACTGTTGAACTGATCGACGAGAGGAACCAGTTCCAAAGGCTGCAAGGCTCCGTCAAGTCGCTGATGCAATCGATTGGCAGAAAGTCCTCGGGTTTGCTCCGCGAGATGTCCGACCGGTGCCAAGCCTATTTTGACCAAAAAGAACCCCCCGAGCGTGATGATGACCGCTCCACCGACCGCGGCGAACAGCAGCGTAAGACGCAGCCGGTACAGCAACAGGTTATCGGTCTGGACGTCTAGCGAGAGCTTGACCCGCAAGACATCAGAGGCCGAGTCCAACGCTTGCCCGACATCGAAAACGCTCTCTCGCAACACGGTGCGCTGATTCTGATTTCTGGTATCCGAAAACAGAACGGCCCCATTTGTGTCCGTGACGTGTAGCGACAGGTCACCGTGGCCTACCAGGAAGTCGCGGAGTTCGTGGGCGAGGTTTTCAGGGCTCTTGTGCTCCTTTCCGTCGACCAGCAGGTGCCGGACGACGGTCTCCTTCTGAGCAAGCGTCTCGTCCTGCCTTTCGTGGAAGTTTGCCTGCGTCACGACATAGACGGCCAAGCACACTAGGCCCAGCCCGGCGAAGCTCTGCAGCGCCAACCACCAGGATAGTCGTTGGCGCAGAGAGTGATGCGCGGCGGCCGGTGTCATGGGAGTCGCTCCTCCATCACATAGCCCATGCCTCGCACCGTGTGGAGCAAAGGCACTCCGAAGGGTACGTCCATCTTGCTGCGCAGGCGGCGGATTGCCACTTCGACGACGTTGGTCTCACTGTCGAAGTTCATGTCCCACACCAATTCTGCCAGCTGCGTGCGGGACAACACCCCTCCCTGGCGCCGCATAAATAGCGTGAGGAGTTGGAACTCCTTGGCAGTCAGGTCGATCCGCTGGCCTGCCCTGGTGGCCTTGCGCTTTATCAAGTCGACCTCCAGGTCTGCCAAGCGCAGCTGCGTCGGCTCTAAGGTCTCGCCATTGGAGCGGGCCCGCCTGGCGATAGCGTCTATGCGCGCCGTCAACTCCGAAAAGGCAAAGGGCTTGACGAGGTAGTCGTCCGCTCCCGTCTGCAAACCAAGTACGCGGTCTTCCACGCTGACCCGGGCGGTCAGCATGAGCACTGAGGTCTGACGAGACTTTCGAAATGCCGTCAGCAGGCTGAAACCGTCTATGCCTGGGAGCATCGCGTCCAGTATCAGCAGGTCGTAGTTGCCTTCCAAGGCCATATGCAGGCCATCAACCCCGTTGTGAACCGTGTCGACGAGATGGCCCGCTTCGCCCAGTCCCTTGCGCAGGTACATGGCCAGCTTTTCCTCGTCTTCGATGAGCAATATCTTCATCGCGCAATTGTCTGGGAGGGCGGGATGGATCGTGATTACAAATTTGTAATATGGAAGTTGGGGCGTTGTCGCCACCCATTTTCTAAAGTTACAGCCATGTCGAAAGGCATAGCCGAGGCGAGTCGCCGAAGGCTCAATCTCAATAAAAAGGACATCATCATGCGCTCTCGCAAATTGTTTCTACTTTCCCTGGCGGCAGTGGCAATCGCCGCGCCGGGCTTGGCGTCCGCGTCTTCGCTGTACCACACCACCGGAGGCGAGATCGGCTACGTCACCCATCCTGAACATCAGCAGAGCACCAAGTCGCGTAGCGAGGTGCTGCAGGCTGTGGAGGTGGCTCGCAAGGATGGAACCCTGGCCATCATGTCGCGTGGCGCGTCGTTGCCAATGAAAATGACGGGGCCTGGAAAAACGCGTGAGCAGGTACAGCAAGAGTACCTGACCATGACCGAAGACGAGCGCAAGTACCGGCAGGAACTGTACGGTGCAGGCGGCTGATCGCCAACGAGTGTGTTGACCGCTCGCACACCCGGGCATTGGCCTCGGGTGTGCAGCGGTCCATGCACTTTGTCCTTTAAGGACCTATCAAAAAATTCACGAGTTGCGGCATAATGGATGCCGCTGCTACATACGGCTCCACATGTCCTTCCCTTCGCGCCATTTTCCTCTCCAGACGAGCCGGTCTCCGGTCTCGCTGGCGCGTGCGCTGTGGATTGCAAAGTGGTTGATGGTGCTCGTTCTGGCCTGGGATCAGATTGCCTCACCCCTTCACCAGCACCACCACGACTCAGGAATCGACGGTTCCTGGATTGGCGCAGTACACGATGGCGCTGGCGCCGATGCGCTGCATGTGGATGACGGGGACACTCTGGCGCTCTTCGCGCACGCCACCATGGCAGTTCAGCCGCAGGCCCTGTTCGGCCAACCGAGTGCCGCTAGCGAACCCGTCGCGCTCTTCTTTGCGTTCGCTGAAGTATTCGATTCCGAACAGGCACGGGAGCCTCATGTCTGGCCGACTTACGTTGCGCCTGCCTTCCCGTCCTTCCGAAGTCTGCCCCCAGGGGGCCGTGCTCCCCCGCTCCACGCCTGAAAAGCCCTTTCTTTCGCTTTTCCTGACCGCACGCCTGATTCCAAGGCTGCGGTCGCTTGTGGAGTTTTCCGATGCTTTACCGTTTTTCCCGGCTGGCGCTTGGTCGCCTGGCCGTGCTCGTCTCCCCCTGTCTGATTGCTGCTGCTCCGCTGGCTGCCATTGCGGCTGACGAGTTTCCCGTCACGGCTGCACAGATGCAGTCCTTGGGCGTGCAAGTGCAACGCCTTGACAAAGCTGGCGACTCTTCTGGGCAGACCTATTCCGCTCGTGTCGTGCTCGCACCAGGCCAGGAACAACTGGCCAGTGCCCCTCTCGCCGGCGTCGTTGACCAACTGCTGGTCGCCGAGAACGACTCGGTCAAAGCCGGACAGCCGCTTTTGCGTCTGATCAGTCCCGAGCTCGGCGAATTGCAATTGAAGCTGATGGAGGCGGATTCGAGCAGTCGCCTCTCACAAAAGACACTGCAGCGTGAACGTCAACTTTTCTCGGAAGGCATCATTCCTGAACGGCGCGTGCAGGAGGCAGAAGCCGCAGCGGCCCAAAACAATGCCCGAAAGCGGCAGGCAGAGGCCGCATTGCGTCTGGCCGGCCTCGACAGTGCACGGATTCGTCGCGTCTCCGAAGGGGGCAACGTCGAGTCGACGGTTACCGTCAGCGCAAAGGCCGCCGGTCAGGTGGCCGAGCTGTCGGTCAAGCCGGGCCAGCGCGTTCAACAGGCAGACATGCTGCTGCGCATTGCAAATCCGAGCAAGCTGGGGCTGGAAATCCAGATTCCGTCTGTGCGCAACTCGCAGGTTGCAACATTAAAAGGCGCACCCATCACTGTGATCGGACGCACCGGCGTACAAGGCGAGGCACTGAGCGTTGGCCAGGCAGTCAGCGACAACCAGATATTGACGCTCAGAGCAGCTATCACCAAAGGATCCGAACAGCTGCGACCGGGAGAAATCGTGCAGGTGCAGGTTCCATTCGCCGACGCGGCCGACGGTTGGTCCATTCCTCTGCAGTCGGTCGCGCGCCAGGGGGATAAGGCGTACGTCTTCGTCCGTACGGACAAAGGTTTCGTTGCAACTCCGGTCACGGTTCTGGCAAGCGCTGGGCAGACGGTACGTGTTGCGGGCGCACTGCAGGCCGGCCAAGAAGTCGCCACGGCCTCCGTGATCGCACTGAAGGCGGCGTGGCAGGGCAAGGGCGGGAGCAACTGAGATGCTTTCACGCCTTGTCCAATTTGCGCTGGCACAGCGGCTATTCATTTTGCTGGCAGCTGCGCTCCTGGCGGGAGCAGGCTGGTTTGCTTTCAAGAACCTGCCCATCGACGCTTTTCCTGACGTGTCCAGCACGCAGGTAAAGATCATCATGAAGGCGCCTGGCATGACTCCTGAGGAGATCGAAAGCCGGGTTGCCATACCGATCGAAGTGGAAATGCTGGGCATTCCAAAGCAGCGCATTCTGAGATCTGTCACCAAGTACGGTTTGGTCGACGTGACGGTGGATTTTGAAGACGGTACCGACATCTACTGGGCACGCCAGCAGGTATCCGAGCGGCTGGCAAACATCAGCGCTGACTTGCCGCCAGGCATCACGGGGGGCATGGCACCTGTGACCACGCCTCTGGGTGAGATGTTCATGTTTACGGTGGAGGCGCCGAACATGACGCTGGAGGAGCGCCGCAGCCTTCTCGACTGGGTGATCCGGCCTGCATTGCGCTCAGTGCCCGGCGTAGCCGACGTCAACGCCCTGGGCGGAAAGGTGCACAGCTTTGAGGTTGTGCTGGACCCCGTGAAGATGTCCGCTTTGGGCCTGTCGGCCGCGAAAATCAAGTCCTCCATCGAGGCGAACAACCGCAACGACGGCGCAGGCCGGCTCGGAGAAGGTGACGAAGTTCTGCTGGTACGCAGCGAAGGAAGTATCCGCACCAAGGACGATCTGAAGGCCATCGTCGTCAAGTACGACAAGGCCGGCAGCGTGCGACTGCAGGATGTGGCGCAGGTGCGGGATGGAAGCGTCACACGCTATGGGGTGGTGACCATGGACGGCAAGGCCGAGGCCGTGCAAGGCTTGGTGCTGGGCTTAGCCGGAGCGAATGCTCAGAAGGTGGTGGAAGGAGTCACCCGAAAGATCGAGGAGATCAAGCCTACCCTTCCTGCGGGCGTTGAACTCAAGGTTTTCTACAACCGCGCGCAGTTGGTTGAGAAAGCCGTGGGCACGGTCTCTCGTGCGCTATTGGAGGCCACCGTGCTGGTACTGGTCCTTCTGGGAGCTTTCCTCGGAAACGTTCGTGCAGCGGTATCTGTTGCTGTGGTGCTCCCGTTGTCCGCGCTGGCTACTTTTCTGCTGATGCGCGCAGCCGGCATGTCCGCCAACCTGATGAGCCTCGGCGGGCTGGCGATTGCCCTCGGCATGCTGGTGGATGCTGCCGTGGTAGTGGTGGAGAACATCGTCCAGCACCAAACCGAGGACAATTCCAAAGGAAAGCTGCCGCGGTTGCACATTGTGTTCCGCGCAGTGCGCGAGGTTGCGGCACCGGTCGCCGCTGGCGTTCTGATCATTGTGTTGGTGTTCCTGCCGCTGTTGACCTTGCAAGGTCTGGAGGGCAAGTTCTTCGTTCCGGTGGCAATGACCATCGTGTTCGCGCTGGCCAGCTCGCTGGTGCTGTCCCTGACCATAATCCCGGTGCTCTCTTCCTTCCTGCTGACCAAGGTGGCGCACCACGAGCCCTGGCTTCCGCGCCAGCTTCTCAAGGCGTATACACCCGCTCTGGCGTTCGCGCTGCGCCGCGAGCGCATCGTATACGCAGTTGCTTGTCTCATGCTGGTGGCAGCAGCGGTGGTGTACTCGTTCGTGGGCAAGACCTTCATGCCTCAGATGGACGAAGGCGACATCATTGTGGGGATCGAGAAGCTGCCCTCTGTGAGCCTTGAAGAAACGGCCGCGCTGGACCTCAAGATCCACCAGGCGCTGATGAAGGAGATCCCCGAGATCACTGGCGTGGTGGCGCGTGCGGGCTCCGACGAGATCGGACTCGACCCCATGGGTTTGAACCAGACTGATACCTTCCTGGTTCTCAAACCGCGCGATGAATGGAAGTTCGAGAACAAGGAGGCGCTGATCGAGAAAATCCGTAGCGTTTTGGACCAATTACCTGGCATCAGCTACAGCTTCACGCAGCCCATCGACATGCGTGTTTCTGAAATGATCATCGGCGTGCGTGGCGACATCGCGATCAAGGTGTTCGGCCCTGACCTGGACAAGCTGAACGAGTTGGCCAGCCAGATCGAAGGCTTGATGAAGCAGGTTCCGGGCAACCAGGATGTCTACACCGTGGAAAACGATGGCGTGCAGTACCTGCGGGTCGTTGTAGACCGGGTCGCAGTGGGCAGATATGGGCTTTCGGTCGAAGATGTCCAGGATGCGCTCAGGGTGCAAATCGAGGGACAGCGCGCTGGTACGGTCATCGACGGCAATCGGCGCATACCCATCGTGCTGCGCGGAGCTGACGGGGTGAAGATTTCCCCGTCGGAGTTCGAGGCGCTCACCATCACTACGCCTGAGGGGCAGAGCGTTCCTCTGCAAGAGCTGGCAAAGCTCGAACGTGAGAGTGGGCCGGTGAAGATCGATCGGGAGATGGGAAGCCGCTACAGCGTGGTGATCTCCAACGTGACTGGGCGGGACCTGGTGGGCTTCGTAGAAGAAGCCAAAGCGAAGGTCGACCAAGCTGTGAAGCTGCCAACAGGCTACCGCATTGCCTGGGGCGGTCAGTTTGAGAACCAGCAGCGCGCCGCAGAACGGCTGACTCTGGTGATTCCACTGTCGCTCGGCGTGATCTTCCTGGTGCTGTTCTCGACCTTCGGCTCGGTGCGACAGGCGCTGCTTGTGCTCAGCAACATTCCGTTCGCGCTTGTTGGAGGGATCTTTGCTTTGTGGCTTACTGGTGAGTACCTGTCGGTGCCTGCGTCCGTCGGGTTCATTGCGTTGCTTGGCATCGCGGTGCTCAACGGGGTGGTTCTGGTCAGCTACTTCAATCAGCTGTACGCCGAAGGTCTATCGCTCGTCGAATGCGTCACGCAGGGCGCGCGCCGAAGGCTGCGCCCCGTGCTGATGACAGCAGCAATCACGGCTTTCGGACTGATTCCCCTGCTGTTCGCAACGGGTCCCGGCTCGGAGATCCAACGGCCTCTGGCCATCGTGGTCATCGGCGGCCTCATCACCGCCACGGCGCTGACGCTGATCCTCCTGCCGATTCTTTACCTGCGCTTCGCCCATCCCAAGAGGACGATCGAAGCTCCTGCACAGGAGGTATCACATGCCTAAACATTGTCTTTCACTGATATGCAGCCCTGAAATTGTCGAGAAGTTGCTTGATGCCTTGCTGACCGCAGTCCCTGACCAGGTCTTCACGAGCACGCCCACTTTTAGCCATGGCACGCCTCACGGCCGCTTGTCTGGGGCCGAGCAGGTCATGGGCCGTGGCGCAGCCGTACAAATCCAATTGATCTTGGACCAAGAGCAACTGAGCAGCACGCTGGAGATGGTGCGACTGAGATTCAAGGGCACTGGCTTGTGCTTCTGGGCTAGCGAACTGAGTGTTGAAGGGGTAGTGGAATGAAACAGTGGATTGCTATCGCGGGATCGGCCGCGTTGATGACTTTGAGCGCGCCGGCCGGCGCGTGGGTAAACGGTTCCGTACCCGAGCTGTTGGCAACACCCCTGGTGCGCCAAGCGTTGGATCAGGATCCAGCCGTGTTGGAAGCGCGCCGTACGCTGGCCGCCAGCGGGCACGGCGCCGCAGCGCTTCGCGCGGGGGCGCATGAGTGGACTACCCGGGCCACTGTGCAAAGCCGACGGTATGGCGCAGGAGGACGCTCCAACGAATGGGAAGCAGGCTTGGAAAGAGCGTTCAGGATTGGGGGCAAGGCCAAGCTGGATGGCGACATCGGCGATGTGGAGATCGGCATAGCCAAGGCCCAAGTAGGGGAGGCGCTGCACGAGTCTGCGCGAACGCTTGCCGACCTTTGGATGGATGTGGTCGCATCGCGCAGGCTCAAGGAAGTGATCACTGAGCAACGCGGGTTCGCTCAGGACAGTCTCAAAGCCGTTGAAAGCCGCCGCAAAGCCGGAGATGCGTCGGTCCTGGAGGTCAATCTCGCTACGACTGATCTCATAGAGGTGGACCGGCAGCTCAATGCGGCCACGACTGCGGAAGCTAAGGCCCAGGCCAAGCTGCGAGCGCGATTTCCCCTGATCACCGAGCTTCCTCAGCCAATTGCCGACCCCCTGCCGCTGGAGACTCCGCAAGCACAGTGGCTTGAGCGCATCCTGGCCGAGAGCGACCCGATCCGGGTGGCCGAGGGCTTGGCCAAAAAGGCTGCGCTTACTGCGGACCGCTTGCGTGCGGACCGGACTCCCGATCCAACGGTCGGAGTATTCGTCGCCTCAGAAGCACGGCGCAGCGAGCGCATCTACGGCGTGAGCGTCAGCATCCCACTTGCGGGAACCTACCGGAACGAACGCATGTTGCAGGCCTTGCAGGAGGCCGAGGCAGCGCGCACCCGACTGGACGGCAAGCGCCGTGAAGTGGAGATGGAAGTGACGGAGACCTATATCGATGCGATGGGCAGCTATGAACGCTGGCGCCTGACCTCCCAAGGCTTGACCGCTACGCAGAACAGTGCCCGCCTTACTCAGAGGGCCTACAGCCTTGGAGAGGTCGATCTGCAGGGCTTGCTGCTTGCCCGCAAACAAGCCCTTGACGCGACCATTGCAGCCGAGCAGGCTCGGGTCGAAGCCTTGCGGGCTCAGAGCCGTCTGATGATCGACGCCCACTTGGTCTGGGATCTGGAGGAGGACTGATCCGCGGCGTGGATCTGGCGCATGCGGCGCGTGCACAGCACGCGCCGCATGCTGCCTCCTCAATCGATAGATCTCACGCTATGGATTCTCAGCAAGTCCTGACTGCGGGCCAAACCGGTCTCCATCTACTACTGATGATTGCCGCGCCCATCGTACTGGTCGTGCTCTTGGTTGGTCTGGTCGTGAGCATTTTTCAGGCAGTTACGCAAATCAACGAGGCCACGCTCTCATTCATCCCGAAGCTGATTGCCGCGATCTTCGCGCTGATCATTGTCGGACCGTGGATCTTGAGCACGCTTGTTGACTATTTGCGCGAGGTGCTCATGTCTATTCCAAGGATGGTTGGATGAACGTACCAGCCCATATCGACGCGATGGCAACTGCATTCGGCAAGAGCGCGCGACAAAGGGGGCTGGTATGACCCGCCTGATGATCAGCGTGCCGGGCAAGCTCGTCTGGGTGATGCTCGCAATGCTAGTGACTGCAGTTGTGGTTTGGTGGATTCGGCGCTGGTGGGTCCAATGCCATCCACAAACGGATCCCCGCATTAAGTACAGCCGCAGGTTAGCGATGCGTTTCAAACAGCGCAGAGTCGATCAACCCAGAGTACGAAAATGCAGGAGCGCGGTACTGCGCAAGCCTCCCGCGGGCCGCAAAATTTGACACCCATGCAATTTCTACGAGAGACGCGTCCGAGCGTTCAACCCCGACCACGCCGACTGCGCTCAGCTGCGACGCACCCATAGTAGATGGCTGCGCACATCGTGTGGAACGCGACGGCCACCTTTGTCGCGGTGATCATCGTCAGTCTGCTGCTGGATGAAGCCGGATTCTTTGAATGGGCGGCGCTGCACTTCGCGCGCTGGGGCGGCGGTCGAGGCCGCAAGCTGTTTGCCTTATTCGTAATTCTGGGGGCTGCAGTGTCTGCCCTATTTGCCAACGATAGAGCCGCGCTGATCCTCACGCCCATCGTAATGGCGATGCTGGTGGCGTTGGGCTTCTCGCCAGCGACCACCCTGGCTTTCGTCATGGCAGCAGGCTTCATTGCCTCCCTCGTCAGCTGGTTGTTGCTAGAAACTACAAGTGGTTATCTGACAAAGCCGAAAAGCAGCAGCGCAGCTTCTCCCCCAGCTCCTGCTGGACTCCGGTGTCTGACAAGCCCGTTGTTCCATCGCATGCGACCAGGTTTTGCCAACAAGAGTCAGGCCAATCCTCCAGATCGTCATCAAGAGCTATCCACTGCCGGGGTTTTCTTCGCTGAGCGTCTTCTTGAATTTGCACGCCCCGGGGGGTGGTGCGGAACATGGACAGGTTCCAGGGATCCACACCATGCACACGCCTGTGGTACGTCCCACCAATGAACCGTGCACGTATGGAAGCAGGAAGGCGTTTGAGTGTTGCGCTGTATCCCGGACGGATGCACCAGGTGCTACTCAGTACCAAGGCAACGGCTGGGTAGGGTTCAAGCACCGACTCAAGGATGGGGATCCATTCGAACAATGAATGTCCTGCAGCCTCATACGGACTCATGTAGATGCCTTTGCGGGGATGCCAGAGCACCTTCTCATGGTGGACAACACCATCGAGGTCGAGATACAGAACGACGTCCGCGCTGCGTGGAGTGGACGCAGGGAGATAAGGGGAGCTCTGGTTAGTGGACATAACCGTATGTCGGGATTCTGTTTGGTGGCGATTTGCCCAGCGGGGATGAAGGCAGGTCCAGATCGGACTCTGAACTTACCAACACCCTGCTTACACCTACGAAAACGTGCCGTACTGGGCCTGCAAGAGCAAGCTTCTCAGAACCTCCAGGCCACCGGGCTCGTTTAGCACATCGAGAGGCCTCCGGTCACCCAATGCTGGGACCACCCCCACGAGCCAGTGATCAAGCCAGGCCTGTGCGTCGAAACCAGTTGGGTCGCCAGACTCATCAACCATGCGCCGCACAAGCATAGTGAGAATAGCGATGTGGTCTTCTAGGGCGGTGAGGGCAGAATTCGTGTCCACGAGTTACCGATCAGTCCCGTTAACAATGGCGTAGCGGCGTCGCATGAGCGTCGGATCTTTGGTTGCATCGCCCGAGCGCGCATATTCCCTTGCGGTGATGACAGGAAGAGCGTGCTTCACCTTGATTGTGATGACGCGCTTCGCCTTGCGGGCAAGCCTGACCTGTGCGGTGCAATTCCATGGCGCGGGGATCTCTCAAGAGCTGTCGCGAGCTTCGGAGAGCGATTTCATCAAAGTACCTCTCAGAAAAACGTCGCCCCCGGGGGCATGCTTTCGCAGAGGTCGCACCGGGGGCTTGCTTTGCGCTAATGATAGTAACGAAGTTCAAACTCATCGCGGGGTTGTATCGGTAGGAGAACCAGCGCTGACTCACCAAAGGCCACGCTTGCTCACTTTTACCAGTGCACTGGTAAGGGCCATCAGCGTCTCTGCATCTGTCAGCACCTCCGCCCCCTTCAACGTGGACGGCAACGAAATTCCAGCGATCTCTTGAGTACGGTTGAGCACCTGCTCCACCAAGCTGGTTCGGGGAACAAACATGTAGTGCACTTCACAGTCCAGGCCATGAGCCAAACGTGTAAGCGTATTCAGCGTGATAGTGCCGTTGGCCTCGGCCTGCTCCAGTTTGCGGACTCCCTGTGCCGTCATGCCCAAACGCTCACCTAGCGCTTTGGAACTCATGCCCAAGGCCAATCTCACCGTCTTTGCCCAGCCACACCTGGGCGTGGCATTTCGCTGCAGCTTCGCGAAATCGCAAAACTGCCGATCAAGTTCGGCCAAGCGGGTGAGATTCAGGCGGTTTTTCACGGGGCAAACGAATGAGACAACAGACTGGTTGCCTCTTTAAGCACATTTGGGCAACCGGTATATTTCCATTGGGAGACGGGCGCACTTGGAACGAAAAAACGCCATCTCTGTTCAGTTATCTTCGCACGCCACGGTCTCGAACGGGACCAATTGGTCTCATATTAACTGGAATAGCGAATGATGCTGCGTTTAGAAAAAGCGACTCTCGGAAAGTTTGGTCCACAGGACATGATGGGTCTGATCACATCACGGGGATGGGAATCCATCTTGCCGGATGCGCTGGATGACAACCACCTTTTGTTGGTGTCAGACCAGCTCCGAGACCTTCTGTCTGGCTCGGGTTGGAGCGGGGATCATGATCCCGCTCGTGCTGCCTTACCGCTCACCCTGTTGCTTCTGACCAAGGCGGGAGCCAAGCGTTCAGGCGACAGCTTGGAAGTGGGTCTGGAAACTCTGCAAGAAGCACTGTGCTTGCTCAGCACTGCCGTGGATCGGGAGATCGTCAATCGGATGCTGCAACGTCAAGATGCCACACCCATTGGCACCGGTCTGATACAAGGGCTTCAAATCCTGGTTCAGCATGCCAAAGAACAGGCCGACTCGGAATGCCACGCCTAGTCTGAAATGATGCCCTTGAAGTCTGCTTTGACGGTCTTGATTAGTTCATTGACCAAGGTCGTGTCCAGGTCTGGGCAGTACGCGGTAGCAATCAAGGTCAAAGGGTGGATCTGCATCTGCTCGGCCAGTACCTCGATGGTGCGAATACTGGGCACTTGATGTCCCTGCTCGATGCGACTGATGTGTCGGCGGCTCGTTGCCAGCAACATGTCTTCCTGAACCAAGCCGCGTGCCGCGCGCAATTGCTGCAGCGCCCGACCAAAGTCGGCTTGGGGTGGAACACGCTTTCGGGAAGACATCCACCCGATTTCCGTCCAATGAGACTAAAAAGACCACGACCAAATAGTCTCATTGGTTCGCTAACTCGGAAAAATATTCAGCCCTGTTGGAAATCTGTTTCTGAAGTAGCACTGTGCCCATACTCTTTCTAGATTTTGATGGGGTCCTACACCCAGAGCATTGCCATGAGTCGAAGCACTTCTGTTGCCTATCGATCTTGGAAGATGCGTTACGACAGGTGCCCGAGTGCCATATCGTGATCACCAGCACCTGGCGGCTGGAACAATCCTATGAGGATCTATTGCGAAGGTTCTCTCCGGACATTGCCGCAATGGTCGAAGGCGTCACCCCCAGATATCGCGATCTAACGAACGTTCCGAATACGCTAGTGGGGTACGAGCGGGACGCCGAGTGCCATGCCTGGCTTTGGGCCAACGATGTGCCACATCGCAGATGGGTGGCGGTGGATGATCGATCGTGGCTCTATCGGCCGTTCTGCAAGTCGTTGTTTTTGGTCGATGGCCGCGCGGGGCTAACTCAGGCTACCGGTTCGCAACTTGCAACTCGTCTTAAAAGCCTTCATTGAAAAGGCAGCCAGGAAGGTAGACGACAGGCCCTCAGATAACAAAGCTGGGGTTCACTGATAGTGAAAATACCTCTCGTCGGAAAAGTGGGGGCCACCTTTCTGCCCCCTCGCTCGGCTCTACTGGAGCTGCGCTTGGCAAGTCGAAGCATGGCTCAGTACGTCAATTCGATCCAGCGCAGTCCATAGCGCTGAATATCGCCCGAATCGGGCCACCAGCCTCCAACTTCCCCTGCATCTGTCTGCGTGAGTTCGAGCCCATCGTCGGTTACCAAGCGGGTGTGCTCTGGGAAATCCAAAACGTAAGCGTCGCCCTCGAAGTCAATGACAGCTTTGACCCCAGACCAACCGAAATGATTGGATCCATTGTTCTTCCCCAGATCAATGAGACCCACCACCTTGCCTACAGATCCCCGAGGCAAGAACTCATCCGGAGCATTCAATTTACGGCCTTCGCCGGAAGCAAAAATCTGCATAGGTGATCTCGTTTGACGCGGTCTGCCCAATGGTAGTCGCAAGTTCTGATTCGCAGGCGCTTCTGGGGAAAGATCGAAGTCTGCTGGATACCTGAAGGCGCGTTGGTGAGTCAAATTTGATTAGTGTACGTTTGTTCACTAAAATATCGAGCATGGCCCGAACCAACCGCGACACGATGCATTTGCTCAGTCTCCGAGCGCTGTATAGGAGTGAGGGATGCTTTCCGTCTTACAGTCGGATCGCTTCCCATCTGGGATTCAAGGCCAAAAACGCCGCCTTCAAGCTCATCGGCCGACTCATCTCAACTGGGCACTTGGTGAAGTCTCCTGGGGGACGCGTGGCACCGAGCGAGAGATTCTTTACGTTGGACCTCAGTGACGACGAGGTGCGCGCAGGATTTGGTGCCGACTTTGAGGCCAATGGCCTTATGCAAGCTCAGGCTCTAGACCAAATGCTGACGGCAAAGCCTTTAAAAACCGTCTTTGTAAAGTTGCGCGGCGATTCAATGGTGGACGCTGGGATCCTGAGCGGGGACATCGCAGCGGTTGAAATTGCGCATCAAGCTGCACCAGGCGAAATCGTGATTGCGGAGGCGGATGGCCACGTCACGGTGAAAGAATTCCAGATGTTCGAGGGACGGCCTCGCCTAGTGCCTCGAAACGCCAGCATGCAGCCTCTAGAACCTCAAAAATCGCTGAGGATCATTGGTGTGGTCAGGGGAATTGTGCGAACTTTTAGACCACCGCCAACTGGCAAGGCTAAGCTAACGAAGTGGGGGGTAACGGTATGACAACGACCAGCAAAATTGAGTGGACAGAGCAAACGTGGAATCCAACAGTGGGTTGCACCAAGATTTCTCCTGGGTGTAAACACTGCTATGCGGAGGCGATGGCAAAACGACTCAAGGCAATGGGCACGCCGGGTTATGAGAACGGATTTGCATTGACGCTCTTGCCGGACCGCCTCAATGATCCCCTCAAGCGTAAGAAGCCGACGGTCTACTTTGTGAACTCAATGTCCGACCTGTTTCATGAGCGGGTACCCAATGAGTACATCGAGAAGGTTTTTGAGGTGATTGCGCAGACGCCTCACCATACGTACCAAATTCTGACGAAGCGGGCCGCCAGGATGGAGCGCTTTTTCCGACATCGCGCTGTTCCGAGCAACGCTTGGCTAGGCGTGTCAGTGGAAGACCGAAAATACGGAGTGCCTCGCATCGATCATCTGCGCAAGGTGCCGGCGAGTATTCGGTTTCTTTCCGTAGAACCGCTTCTTTCCGATGTGGGCGAGCTTGACCTAACAGACATTCACTGGGTCATCGTCGGTGGTGAATCGGGGCCCAAAGCACGCCCTATGAAAACTGAATGGGCGGAGGCTGTGCGTGTTCAATGCCAAGAACAGGAGGTCGCATTCTTCTTCAAGCAGTGGGGTGGCTGGGGTGCAGATGGCAAAAAACGTGCGAAGGCAGCCAACGGACGCGAACTCAACGGACGTACTTGGGACGAAATGCCGACTACTGTTGTTCAACGTGTGACCATTCCCATAAGGCTGGAACAAAGCGCTCAGTTGTGAAGTGTCAAGACCTTGATTCTTGAGCAGCCGAGCTTGGTTAGAGAGGCTCTGCACTCAGTAGCGCGGCGATATCATGCAGCAGGCCCTCAGCAACAACAAAGATGGTGAAACACTCCGATAAGTACGTTTGGGTAGTTGGTTCCTCACCACCACCACTGGACCCCCACAGTGTTGTGAAGCATGAAATCGTCCGGGAGTACCTGAGCCGCTATGTTCAGGTGCTCATGAGCAACTACGTCATTGATCGGCTGGTCCTTTCCATCGTGGATGGCTTTGCGGGAGGTGGAGAGTACAGCGGGGAGAAGGCGGGCGAATTCGTGCCTGGCTCCCCACAAATCGTGATTGACGCGTTGACCGAGCAAGGTGCACTTCTGAACGTGGGTCGCGAGAAGCCGCGTACCCTGGACGTGCGCTACTACTTCGTCGAGAAGACGCGCTCAAACTTTGAATACCTGAACGCGCTTTTGACAGCCCGATATGGGGTTCATCGCAAGGGACAAGACATCATCACTTTGCCAGGGACGTTTCAGAAAAACTTTGCTGGGATCCGGAAGGACATTCAGAGCAGGTCTAGAAAACACCGGTCGATATTCCTCCTTGATCAGTACGCCTGGGACCAAGTCCCAGGCGCATTGCTCAAAGAAATCTTCAGCACCATCGAAGGTGCCGAGGTCATCCTTACTTTCGCTGTCGATAGCCTGATTTCATTTCTCAGCGACAACCATAAGAGCCGCGAGAAGATGGCGCAAATGGGTTTCGCGGAGTACATCGACTGGACAGCGCTCGAATCCTTGCGGGGCACGAGCGGGCCCGCCTGGCGAGCGGCCATTCAGCGCAACTTGGCCAATGCGCTCATACGGACCAGTGGCGCGCGACATTCCACCATCTTCTATGTGACACCGCTCGGTAGCAGTCCTTGGACGTATTGGCTCGTGCACCTGTCGAACAACTACAAGGCGCGCGATGTCATGATGGAAATTCATTGGGGCAAGTCCAACCAATTCACGCACTACCTTGAACCAGACATGTTCACGCTTGGCTACTCTGCAAGCAAGGACGGTGAAGTGACAAGTCAGGACGCGCTCTCGTTTGGCGAAGAGTTTCAGTTCGACAAGCTTGCTGCACACAAGTGCACCTCGGGATTGGAGCGCAAGCTTGTGCCTTGGGTATTTGACAAAGGCGACCAAGCGGTCACCTTTCGCGAGCTGGCCCACCACGTGGGCAGCAACACCCCCGCAACGGAAAAAATGCTCAAGGCATCTCTGGATGAGGCCATCCGCTGCGGCGATATTCTCGTGACGACCAAGAATGGCGGCCAACGCAGGAAGGGCAGTTCATTGGAGGCCGAGGATCAGCTGTCGGCACCAAAACAGCGCTCTCTGATCCATCTCCCATAAGGAATGCGATTGTCAGTGCGAGATGCGCTAGAGCAGGACAAGCCTCTCCGCCTTTTCTGGGTGCAAGGGCCGCGTGTTTCGGGGATGCAGAGCATCCAGATTTTTGAGTTTTCCGGCCTTGATCAGGCGCAGCAGTGAAGCTTGCAAGTCTTGTGGCATCCAGTTTGTCGCCTCCAGAATATCGGCGAAGACGGGCTCACCCACTACCGTTGGAACTTGGCTGAGAGTGGTAAGCCAGTATCGATCCACGTCGTTCGCGTTGTCCAGTCCTGCGGGCGTCATCGGCATCTCGTCGGCAAACATGTCCCGAATACCGCTCGCTTCTTCGCGCGCATCTTTGCGGCGATCAGCGCGCACGCGTTGCTGTATGGCCTCAACTCCATGGGAAATAGTCATGAACTCGATGGTGCCCTTCGGATGGCTACTGAGATAGACCAAGTGATACTTGGCCCGTTCGCGGCTCGGATCAAGGACTCGAACGTAGGCTGTGCGTCCGATGAAGGGACTTCGCTGGGGTGGAAGAGCTGCTTTGAGGCTGCTGCGATAGTGCCCCAGTAGTTTCTCCTCGCGGTCCTGCGGCGAGTGATGCTCAAGCTCTTGCACTGCCTCAATCGGCACTCCCAGGAACTCCGCGATGTCGGACTGCCACTCAGCCATGGATGCAGTGCGATTGATGAAGTCGTAGATGAAGTTGATCAAGAACTCGGAACGCGGCCGTTGGAGGAGTGGTCTGAGCTTGTCAATTCCAATTGACTTCCAGCCCTTCGGGTCGATGAAGAAAAAAGTGAATGCACCGCGTCCGCTCCAAGTGAGGATTTGCTCGCGGAGATCCACAAAGTCCCCATGAAAGCACTTTGCGCTCACCGTATCGGGCGTTGCGCTATCTAGGTACCGTTCAAGGTTTGCGAAAGCTTGGTCATCCCTTTCGATGTAGAGGGCTCGCATTGACGCCGTGACGCCAAGTTCAGCAAGCTTCTGCCGACACTTAGCCATAGTCCTCAAAGATACGGCGATGGATGTGCTCTCCAGTTCGCTCGTGCCCCATGGGCCGGAGAAGCAGTCAACGTAGCAAATCTCTATCGTTCCCTGCCTCTTGGCCGCCATGCCCACGATCAGCATGAGCTTCTCAAGGTAGCTTTCCAGCAGTTGGTGCTTTATCCAAGCCTGCTCTCGACCCCTGTAGCTTGGCGGGACTAATGAGGGCGCAGCTTCAAACGCCCCTGTCATTCAATAACTCCAAACATCCGCACCTATCGCCTCCCGTTTTTTTGCTCAAGATTGGTCTGTGATCCATGTTACGAGAGCATTGCGCAAAGTTGCAAGAAGTCTCTGGACGTGATGGACAGGTATCACCTGCTCGAATGCGCCGTGGCGGGTAATCTCTTGGTCAATGTGGGCAAAGCCGAGTGTCAGCACATGACTGTGGCGCATTGCAAGTTGAGCGCCAACTCCAGCCGACCTAACTGCCCGCCACACTCGGCCCGTGACCTAAGGTCTATCACAGGCGACGAAGCGACCACCGGCACCGTGTAGCGCCTAGTTATCGATGGTGTGGCCTGTAGGAAAGAGATCGTTTCGGCGGTGCATTTCGAACGTCCGGCTCTGACTCTACTTTCCGGTTTTGCACGAAATAAATGAAAAAGCGAAATGGCCAGAAACGCTAAGTCATTGATTCGTATAGAACAGCTTTCCGATTTTGCAAAGAAAAAACTGAAATTGGAAATGCAACGTCGTTTGGGCTCAACTGGCTCGGGCCCGTTTTTGCGCTGCGTGCTCTCGAAGGAGCACGCTCGCGTACCGGTCCACGCTAAAGCTCATCAGGCCCCGAAAATTGATGTGTCCGAAGTGCACAGGGCCGATGCGCCGCAGTACGTTTTCCTCGATGCGTTGACCACCTGACTTCAACCGATCCACGGTTTCCTGCAGCTTCAGGGTGTTCCAGCCGATCACCATATTGGTCAGCAGTGCATGTGCACCAGAGATGGACCTGAGTTCGTCGCGGCGCCGGCCGCGCTCGGCAGTGACACGCCCATAGTAGATGGCGCGTTGGAGCAAGTGAACCGATTCGCCACGATTGAGAAGAGTGTGAATCTCCCGCCGGAAAGCATCATTGGTGAAGTAGTCGCAAAGAAAAACGGAGCGAAGCAGACGGCCGTACTGATCCAGGCAGCGGCGTACGTCATCTCCTGCAGCCGCGCTTCCGTGGCGAGCCAGTGCCCAGGCCACACTGACGCGTCCGGACTTGATCGAGGCAATAAGCCGCATTGTCTGGTCCCAACCATCACGGATGGCTTTTTCGGTAATCGTGGGAATTGCCACTTTCTCCAGGGCGTCGGGCACCTTGATCGAGCGGGGCGTCCAGATTTTGCGGTCTGGTAGGCCCGCCAATTGCGGGCACAGATCGAATCTGAGCAGCTTGGCCACACTCATGCCGGAATAGGTATAGCCGTGTGTATCAACGGCAAGAAGATCGACTTTGATGCGGTCCTCACTGTTGGAGTTGTATGCGTCAATCCCATGCACAGCGGGAGCATCCTGGCGCGTCATCAACACGATAGGTTGATCGAAGATGACGGGGTAGCTGCCAAGAATGTGGGTGTAGATACCTGCGGCAGCGGTCTTTCTACGAGGATCGGTTCGGGCAATAGACAGGTGACGGGTAGCGTCCAGTGCCATCATGTCCGAAGAGGCTTTTGTCCCGTCGCTCCAGAGATTCACGATTGGGAAACGCTGCTGAAACGCGACTACGCTGTCGTTGGCCGCCCGCAGGCGACCAGGTGCTTCCAGCATGCGCATGGCGGCAGAAACGTGACTCACAGGAACGCCTGGAATCATGGAAGCGGCAGCTTTTGCGTCGATCTCGGTGCCGTGGGCTAGCAAGCCTGCATACAGGGCAACAAGCTCCTGGGCAGTCTCAGGCTGACGCCCCAGCAGCGTCGTGCTGATCTGGGTGCGACTGTCGATCTCCAAGATGATGTCTGGCAACTGCGTCGTGCCAATGGTTTCGCTCAAGAACTGGTTCGTGCGGCGCAGCTCTGGCTCTTCCTCCATGGCCCTGATGGCCGGGATCCTGACGGAACCGCCTTCATCGATTTCGAGCAACCCTTTCTCTAGTCCGGCCTCAACATCTGCAAGACCCGCCCGCAGCAATTCGTATTGAAGATCGAGAGCCCTTCTTGGGTCTAGCTCCAGGCCGTAGGCTTCGCAAAGAGCTTCCTTATTTCGATCCCATTCTTCCTGGGGGATTAAGAGACTCTCTTTGCTTTGATAGGTGGCACTGTGATTGACGTAGAGGCTCCCCCCGAGCAGCCCCTTACGAATGCGCAGCAACGCGCATCCCTCAAAAGCCTGAAGAGCTGCTACGCGGTCAGGTACTTCCAGCAAGGGCCGCCATTTCGAATCGACTAGTGATGTGTCAAATTCCGTTGGCAGCTCCTTGGCCCCAGCCGCTTTCAATTTCTGTAGAGCGGCAAGGAGCTTGCAGTCAGGATGCGCTGGATCCGCTTGCAGATCCAGGCACGTCATCCCATTGAGTACAGTACGAACCCTCGTCGTTTGTTCCGTCAGGGTTTCCCTCACAACCTCAGCATGGCTGACAGGAGGGAGCCCCAAGACATCCTCAGCAAGAGCCATGATGGCTGCAAGGCGCTCCTCGGCGTTCATGTCAGTGTTGGCCGCTATGTCCCGCATCGATTCGATAGAGCAGCGGTACTCATGAGCCCGTTGCGCCTGTTTTGCTTGCACGCGTTTGGTTCCCGAACGAACGATGTCGCTGGTATGCCGGTTGTTGCGAAAAATAGCTTCGTCGCTGAGTTCGCCCAGCAGATGCTTGAGAAAACACACTATCTCTACAGAGCGGGTGTCTTCGATTCGGCGCGCGGTCTCCGAGGGCGGTCGGTTGACCACCGCTTGGGCGAAGGCGTGGATGCGTCCGATGGAAAGTCCTTCTAGCTTCCACAAATGGACGCCGAGCGCCTTCAGGGCGTCTATACGCGTGTTGACCTCCTTGAGGGCCTTTAAGCTGTGTTTGCCTGCTGATTGCTTGAGCCACTCAAGGACTGAAATCCCAGGCGCCATGCTCTCCTCGTGCATGACCTTTAGGATCGCGCGAAGGCGCACTGGGGTCACTGCGGCGCGAATGGTGGTCAGCGCCAATTCCTCGACCACCCGGAAGGCCGACCGAGCGAGGTCTTGAAGGTGGCGCTTGCCGGGCAGGACAATCTTGTTGTCGAAAAGCCATTGCTCGGCAGAATTGAAGACCTCATCCACCGAAGCGGCATCGATGGCTTGCTGAGAAAGTGCTGCTCGCAAACGCTCTTCGGCGCTTGTGTCGTAGGCCGCTAGGCCAAGCTTCTCTCGAACCCAGGCCCGATGGTTGGCGAGAGTGCGATCTGCGTTCTGGTACAGCGCCTTGAGAGACCCTATCGCAGTGGTATTGGCGTGGATGCCAAGCTGCTCACACAACAAGCGCAGCATTGCGGTTGGCATTCTGAGTTTGCTGTCTGGATTCCTACCAGTTAGGGCAAGGAAAGAAAGTTGGACAGCAAGCCCGAGGTAGTAGCGCTTTGCATAGTTGCTATCCCGAATCTCCTTGACCAAACGGTCAGGCAGGCGGCAGTGCAACTGCACATCGTCAGCGTTCAGGCCCGATGGAAGTTTCTCGTAGCCGACAAATCTGTACCGGTAGCTCGACATCAGCGTCCTCCCCAATGCAGGAGACACTATAAAACGCTGCTAAGTTGTTGTCGCTAAGGAGTTTTTTGACGCAGGATTCCGATTTTGCATTGAAACCGAGATCACCCCGATGCGGCAATGCCGGACACTGCGCAGGCGTTGATCGACCAAACGGCCATGATCTTGCCGCACGTCAAGATTACCGAGCTTCTGATGGAGGTTGATGATTGGACGGGCTTCACTCGCCACTTCACACACCTGAAATCGGGCGATCTGGCCAAGGACAAGAACCTGTTGCTGACCACGATCCTGGCCGACGCGATCAACCTGGGGCTGACGAAAATGGCCGAGTCCTGCCCCGGAACGACCTACGCCAAGCTCGCCTGGCTGCAAGCCTGGCATACCCGAGACGAAACCTATTCCACAGCGCTGGCCGAGGTGGTCAACGCCCAATTCCGGCACCCCTTCGCCGGGCATTGGGGCGACGGCACCACGTCATCGTCGGACGGTCAGAACTTCCGCACCGCCAGCAAGGCCGAGAGCACCGGCCACATCAACCCGAAATACGGCAGCAGCCCAGGGCGGACTTTTTACACCCACATCTCCGACCAGTACGCGCCGTTCCACACCAAGGTGGTCAATGTCGGCGTGCGCGATTCGACCTACGTGCTTGACGGCCTGCTGTACCACGAATCCGACCTGCGCATCGAGGAGCACTACACCGACACGGCAGGGTTCACGGATCACGTCTTCGCGTTGATGCACCTCTTGGGCTTCCGCTTCGCGCCGCGCATCCGCGACCTGGGCGACACCAAGCTCTACATTCCAAAGGGCGATGCCGCCTACGAGACATTGAAACCGATGATCGGCGGCACGCTCAACATCAAACACGTCCGCGCCCACTGGGACGAAATCCTGCGGCTGGCCACCTCGATCAAGCAGGGCACGGTGACGGCCTCGCTGATGCTCAGGAAGCTTGGCAGCTACCCGCGCCAGAACGGCCTGGCCGTCGCCCTGCGCGAGTTGGGACGCATCGAGCGCACGCTGTTCATCCTGGACTGGCTGCAAAGCGTCGAGCTGCGCCGCCGCGTGCATGCCGGGCTGAACAAAGGCGAGGCGCGCAACGCGCTGGCCCGCGCCGTGTTCTTCAACCGCCTGGGGGAAATCCGCGACCGCAGCTTCGAGCAGCAGCGCTACCGAGCCAGCGGCCTCAACTTGGTCACGGCCGCCATCGTGCTGTGGAACACGGTCTATCTGGAGCGGGCCGCGAACGCCTTACGTGGCCACGCTCAAGCCGTCGATGACGGCCTGTTGCAGTACCTGTCGCCGCTCGGCTGGGAGCACATCAACCTGACCGGCGATTACCTCTGGCGCAGCAGTGCCAAGATCGGCGCGGGAAAATTCAGGCCATTGCGACCGCTGTCCCCGACTTAACCGCAGCACCCACGCTGCTGCTGGATCGGCGGGCATGGCACCGATCCGAACGAACAGAACACGCAGCAATCGCCCGGCTTTGGACGCAGCAGCGTATGGCAGGCCGGGCACTCGTAGTAGAACTGGCAAGCGTCCGTGGGCATGGTTTCCTTTTGTGCGTGGCCGCAGTGCGGACAGGTCAGCACGGATTCGAGGATGACAGTGCTCATCGTGGCGTCACTTCTGCACGGTGGACGGATAGCCTGCGTTCGTCGTGGCCTTGGTCAACGCCTCCGGCTGGGCCTTGTCGGCGTCATAGGTGACGATGGCCGTTTTCCTGTCGAAATCGACCTTGACGGCGCTCACTCCGGGCACTTTCTCCAGCGACTTCTTGACTGTGATCGGGCATAGCTCGCAGGTCATGTTCTGCACGGCCAGCGTGACGGTTTTCGGGGTAGCGGCCAGCACGGTGAGCGGTATGGCTGCCAGCAGAGCAATCAGCAGTCTGCGCATGGGAGTCTCCTTTCAGTAGAACAATGGGGCGAACCACGGCACGGCCAACAGGCCAAGCAGCAGCACGGTGACGATCCAGAACGTCAGGCGCTGCCGCTGGCGTGTGCGCGGATCAGCGCACGGCGTGCCGGGCGTGCAGACCTGCGGCACCAGATAGAGCTTGCGGAAGGCCAGTCCGAGAAACAGCAGCGTCATGCCGATGAAAAAGGGCCGGTACGGCTCGATCGCGGTCAGGCTGCCAACCCATGAGCCACCAATGCCAAGCGCCAGCAGGACAAGCGGCCCGACACAGCACACCGACGCGCCGATGGCGGCCAGTACGCTCGCGATCAACGAGCTTTTTTCAGTGAGTCGTGCCATGTCGTTTTCCTTGAACCTGTTTGCCCAATTGTTACTATAAATCCCGTACTTAAGTACGGAGTCAAGGGGAGTGTGATGGAAACAGTACTGACCATCGGCAAGCTGGCTGACGCTGCCGGTGTGAATATCGAGACGATTCGCTACTACCAGAGGCGCGGCCTGCTGGATGAGCCGCCCAAGCCACTCGGTGGGCATCGGCGCTATGCGCCTGAGCAGGCCAAGCGTGTGCGATTCATCAAGCGGGCACAGGCGCTCGGCTTCACGCTCGATGAGGTGGCCGCACTGCTGACCTTGGATGTGGCGCGCGCCTGCGGCGAGACTCAGGCGCTGGCCGGACGCAAGCTGGGTCTGATCGAGCAGAAGATTGCTGACCTCGCGGCCATGCAGCGGGTGCTGGGGGAACTGGTACAGCAGTGCGACGTGAGGGACGGCCATACGACTTGTCCGATCATCGACGTGCTGGCCAAGGATTGAGCGGGCAGTTGAGGACATGCACGGCCGCTGCAAACCGCTTACCGTGCTTTATTTTCCGAATTCTGACACGACCCCGAACAGGCGGGGCTGGACATTCAACGGGCGCGGGCGGACATCGCAGCCCCTGCATTGGACGCCGTGGTGCTGCAGGACGTGCGAGACCTGACCGACCTCAAGGTCGAAAAGACCCCGACCTTCTTTGTCAACGGGCGCCCGCTACCCAGCTTTGGCCACAAACAGCTGGCCGACCTTGTGGCGCAAGAGGTCTCCAAAACCAAGAAATGAAAGCGGGACATTCAGTAAGCGCTCCGCAAGCCCACCGTGGACTTGGCGCGCACTGACGAACGCTCAGTGGGAATGCGCATGCTCCTTGGTTTCTGAGCGGATTGGCTTGGCGGCTGGCTCCACCCGTGTACCGCGAAGCAGACGCAGCCCGTTGGCCACCACCAGCAAGCTCGCTCCCATGTCCGCGAAGACCGCCATCCACATGGTGGCCGTGCCAACGACCGCCATCACCAGGAAGACGCTCTTGATGCCCAGTGCCAGGGTGATGTTCTGCCAGAGAATGGCGTGGGTGCGCTTGGATAGACGCACTGTCTCGGCGACGCGCTGCAGGTCATCGTTCATGATGACTACATCGGCCGCTTCCATGGCCGTGTCGGTTCCCGCTGCACCCATGGCAAAGCCAATGTCGGCCTGCGCCAGCGCCGGCGCATCGTTGATGCCGTCGCCGGTCATTCCGGTAGCGCCATAGCGCTCTTGCATTGCCTTGATGGCGTCGAGTTTGGCTTCGGGCAGCAGATCGCCACGGGCGTCATCAATGCCGGCCTGGGCAGCGATGGCCTTTGCGGTGGCCGTGTTGTCGCCGGTCAGCATCACCGAGGTCACACCCAGTGCCTTGAGATCGACGATGGCCTGTTTCGATGTCTCACGGATGGTGTCCGCTACCGCGAACAGCGCCAGGACGCCCGAATCGTCAGCCAGGAGGGTTACCGTGCGGCCTTGCTTTTCGTGGATGACCAGCTCCGCCTCCAGCTCCGGATCGCACAGTCCTAGCTCATGTATCAGTCGGTGATTGCCCAGCATCAAGCGCACACCATTGACCATGCCTTCGACGCCGCGCCCAGGCAAGGCCTTGAAGCTTTCTGCTTCTGGACCCTTTACATCCAAGCCCTGGACAATCGCCTTGGAAACCGGGTGGTCGGAACGAGCCGCCAGGCTGGCAGCCATCTGCTGGACTGCTGCCTCGTCACCGGCACCCCACACCTTCCACTTCACCAGCTTGGGTTTGCCTTCGGTGATGGTGCCGGTCTTGTCCAGCGCCACCGCCTTCAGAAGCCGGGCATCTTCCAAGTAGGTTCCGCCCTTGATCAAGATCCCACGGCGCGCTCCTGCGGCCAATCCGCTGACCACCGTGACCGGCGTGGAAATGACCAGAGCGCATGGGCAGGCGATCACCAGCAGGACCAGGGCCTTGTAGAGCGCCTCCAGCCAGGTAAGTCCCATCAGGAAAGGAGTGAGGACCGCCACCGCCACGGCAATGGCGAAGACTGCGGGGGTGTAGATGGAGGCGAACCGATCCACAAAGCGCTGCGTCGGAGCGCGCGTGCCCTGCGCCTGCTCAACGGCTTGGATGATCCTGGCCAGGGTGGTGTTGCTCGACAAGGCTGTGACCTCGAACTCCAGCTCACCAGTCTCGTTGATCGTGCCGGCGAACACCTGGTCGCCAGGTGCCTTGTCCACGGGGATGCTCTCGCCAGTCACGGGGGCCTGGTTGATGGCGCCATTGCCCTTGGTCACCTTACCGTCCAGCGGCACGCGTTCGCCCGGCTTGATGCGCACGGTCGCTCCGATGGCCACCGAAGCCACCGGTGTAGCGGTCCACGCTCCGTTGGTGCCCAGTACCAAAGCCTCTTCGGGCGCCAGTTCCAGCAAGCCCTTGATAGCGTTTCGGGCCCGGTCCACTGCCTTGGCTTCGATGAGCTCCGCAATCGCGTACAAAGCCATCACCATCGCGGCTTCTGGCCACTGACCAATGAGGAATGCGCCGGTGACGGCCACCGACATCAGCGCATTGATGTTCAGCTTGCCGCGCAGCAGCGCCGCAAGGCCTTTTTTGTAGGTGTCGATGCCGGCCAGCCAGATAGCCAGAGCGGCAATCGCCATGCCGGCCACTTTCCAGGCCATCTGGTCGGGCGCGAAGAACGAAAGTACCTCAGCCCCTGTGGCGAACACCAGCGCGGCCACCAAACGGGAGATGCCGCCTGCAAAACCATGCCCATGGTCGTCGCCTTCGGCGGATCCAGCCGCGTGTCCGCCCTCAGTTTCGCCGGCGCCTGCAACTGGTTGCGGATCGAAGCCCGCATTGCGGATGGCGTCGAGTGCCAACGGGTAGGTGCCTTCCTCTGCGTCGATCTTCAGCGTCCGCGCGCCCAGCTGAAAACCCAGAGAGCGGATCCCATCCAGAGGCTCCAGCGCCTGACGAATCTCCGCCTCCTCGGCGCTACAGTCCATCGTCGCAATGCGAAACACCCGGCCTTGGCTACCCTGGGTGTTTGCCGCAGTGGCCACGGGCTGTGGATCGAAACCCGCCTTGCGGATGGCATCGAGCGCAAGGGGCAAGGCGCGATCCTCCGCATCGATCTTCAGCGTGCGCGCGCCGAGCTGGAAACCCAGAGAGCGGATTCCCTCAAGCGGTTCCAGAGCCCGCCGGATCTCCGACTCTTCGGCACTGCAGTCCATGGTGGCGATTCGGAACAGCTTGCCCTGGCCCGGGCTGCTTGTGGCTGCAGGGACCACTGCTGCGGTACTGGAACAGCCCGAGGAGCAGCAGGGGTCAACAGTGGTGGGAGGAGTGCTGGTTTCTGATTTCATAGACCAATTGGAAACCTTGAAGTGGCTTTAAAGTCAAGCAGCAATAGAAATATCGCTGCTTCGTCCTACGTAAATCGGATTCTTGAACGGGCCGCGCTACGTGGCAGCGTCACTAGCGATCCCAGTCTGTCGAAATCGCCATCAATTCGGGCGAATTTCGATTCCCACATTCGTTACCCCATTTTCTGACGATGCGAATGGCCTGCCCTGATGCATGCGTGCAATACCGCCTACTATGGCCAAACCGAGGCCATGGTTGCTCTGCCCATGGCTGCGAGCAGGATCTGCGCGGAAAAATCGATCAAACAGCTGCGGAAGTATCTCGGGATCGATCGTGCTGCCGTAGTTGGTAACACTGATCAGCACACAACCCTCATCGGTGGTTCTGAGGTTGATCTGGACGACTGAGCCAGAGCTCGCGTATCGAGTTGCGTTGCCGAGCAAGTTCGACAGGGCTCGGCGCAGCAACGGCACGTCGAAGGCGCCATGCGCATCACCAACCACTTTAGCTGTGAGACCTGCCTCGGACAGTGCGGCCTCGTGGTAGTCCAGTACGTCAGCAGCCATTGATGCAAGGCTCGCCACGGGGGCGCGGCGCGCTCCCACACCCCGATCCGCCTGGGACAGGAACAGCATGTCATTGACGATGCCGGTCAGGCGGTGCAACTCCTCCAAGTTGGACGCCAGCACCTCGCGAATATCCGCCTGCTCAGGGCGCAGCAAAGCCAGTTCATTGTTGGCAATGAGCGTGGCCAAAGGCGTGCACAACTCATGCGCCACGTCAGCATTGAAGCCCTCCATTTGTAAATACGCCTTCTCAATGCGCGCCAGAAGCGCGTTGAACTGATCGATCAGAGGCACGAGCTCAAGGGGCTGCTCGCCGCTGTCGAGACGTTGCTGCAGATTGTCAGCCGACACTGCGCGCGTCTGACTGGCCAGTCTTCGGACGGGCGCCAGGCCCAAGTTGACCAGGGAGAATCCGCCTAGCGATACAACGACGGCCCCACCGATGGCTGCGACCAGCAAGGTAAGAGCAAGTCGGTGCAACAACTGGTTGTCGGTTTGGATATCCAGCGACAGCTGAACGCGCAAGTTCTTTGAGGGAGTCTGGTCCGTAGTCTGTGCTACTTCGAACTGCCGTTGGCGCCATACCGTCTTCGCATTCTGGTTGCGGGTGTGGGCGTAGAGAACAATCCCGTCCGCCCGCGCGACTTCGAGCGACAGATCTCCGTGCCCAACAAGGAAGTCATCGAGTTTGTGCGCAAGGTCTTCCGAATCCCCATGCTCCTTGCCATCCACTAGCAAGTGCCGAATGACGTTTTCCTTTTGCGCCAGCGTTTCCTCTTGCCGATCACGAAAATTGAACTCGGTCACCAGATACACCGCCAGACAGACCACCCCGAGTCCGGCAAAGCTCTGCAGCGCCAGCCACCAAGACAACCGCTGGCGCAATGAGCGATGTTGGGCCAGCTCCTTCATCCGTTGCGGTCCTCCATCACGTATCCCATGCCGCGAATGGTGTGGAGCAGCGCAGTGTCAAACGGAACATCGATCTTGGTACGGAGGCGCCGGATCGCGACTTCCACTACGCTGGTATCGCTGTCGAAATTCATGTCCCACACCTGCTCAGCGATCTCAGTGCGAGAAAGCACTTCGCCTTTTCTTCTCAGAAACAGAGTCAGCAGCAGAAACTCCTTCGCAGTCAACTCCAAGCGCTGGCCACACCGGGACGCTTTGCGCCGTACCAGGTCTAATTCCAGGTCCGCCAAACGCAGTTGCGTGGGCTCTGCGGCATCCCGCGCGCCATGGGTCCGCCGTAGCAGCACCTGGATGCGGGCGCTCAGTTCGGAAAACGCAAAGGGCTTGACCAGATAGTCGTCTGCACCCGTCTTGAGTCCCAATACCCGATCCTCGACGCTGATCCTTGCTGTCAACATCAAGACCGGAGTCTGCTTGGTCTTGCGAAAGGCCGTTAGAAGGCTGAAACCATCGATCCCCGGCAGCATTGCGTCCAGCACCAGCAGATCGTAAGAGCCTTCAAGGGCCATGTGCAGGCCATCCACCCCGTTGTACGCAATGTCCACCACGTAGCTGGCCTCTCCCAGGCCCTTGCGCAGGTACTCGGCCAGCTTGACTTCGTCTTCGATGAGCAAAATTTTCATGCTGCCATTCTCGAAGAATCCGGCCTGTTCGTAGTTTACGAATTTGTTATCTGGCTGTTGGCACCTTGTCGCACTCGGTTTTTTAAAGTATCCCCGTGGCGAAAGGCAAAGTCCCGGCAGATCGCCGAGGGCTGATTTAAATCAAGGGACAACACCATGACCGTTCGCAAACCCCTCACGCTCACTTTGATTGCCTTCGCTATCGCGGCTCCAGGATTGGCATCTGCCTCGTCGCTGTACCATCCCGCCGACGGCGAAGTGGGCATGACCACCCATCCCGACCACATGCAGAGCACAATGTCCCGTGGCGATGTGCTTCAGGCTGTCGAAGTAGCGCGCCGGGATGGCACGCTGGCGACCCTTTCACGCGGGGGTGCGTTGCCCGTCAAAGCAACGGGCGCAACGAAGACCCGTGAGCAAGTTCAACAGGAATTTCTCAACATGTCGGCAAGTGAAAAGAAGGCTCTTCAGGACCTGAACGGCGGCGCTCGCTGATTTCTAAACTTAGCGCTCCTCAGCGGCCATCCACGCCCGAGCGCGCCCTTCATGACGCATGCTAGACTTCAAAAATGCGCCGCTTGATCGCCGTTCTTATGCTTGCATTGCTTCCGTTCCAGTTCAGCTGGTCTGCGGTGGCTGCTTATTGCATGCATGAGAGCTCAACCTCGCAGTCGCAGCATTTGGGGCATCACGAACACCAGCATGAAGCCAAAGGCGGGAATGGTCAGGCCGAAAAGTCCAGCCAGGGAGCCGATGCATTTGATGTTGACTGTTCAGTTTGCCATGGCGCGGGTATCGGGGCCTTGAGCTGGTCAGATGCAAAGCCAGCCTTTTCCCATGACAGCCGTGTGGAGTGTTCCCCAGGCCAGCGCCTGCTGGCTGTAACGCCCACGCCCCCTGACCGCCCTCAGTGGTCCGTCCTCGCCTGATCGGCGGGGGCATCTCACTTTTCTTTTTCAGTCTTGTCCGCCATCGCGGCGGAAGCAGTTGCGTGTGTTGCAGCTGAAGTGACTGACGAGTTGCCAGGCAGCTGCACGGTTGCCAGCCCGCCGATTCCCTCGTGTTTTGAAATCACTGGAGAATCGGATGTTCAAGGGTACTTACCTTCAAGAGATGCCGCACGCATGGCGCGGCGGTAGAAAGATCAAGCTCGCGGCAGGCGCCGCAGCTATATGGCTGAGCGCCTCGGGCGGTGCCTTTTCCCAGGGCCTGCCACCAGGGCCAGCCGTTGGCGAACGAGCACCTCAGTCTGCTGCAGCGGCCGCAGCTGAGCCTTTGTCGCTGGCCAAGGCCATCGAACTGGCCCTGGAGGGAAATCCGGAGGTGGCTGCGGCAAAGCGCCAATGGGAGGCAACCGAAGGACAGGTTCTTCAAGGACGCTCGCGCCCCAATCCAGAGCTCGCGTACTCGCTGGAAGACACACGCTCCAAAACACGTACGCAAAGCTGGCAACTCAATCTTCCCGTAGAACTGGGTGGAAAGCGTGCGGCACGCACTAAGGCGGCCGAAAAAACGCGCGAGCAAGCACAAGCCCAACTCGCCGAGCTGCAAGCCACCGTGCGGGCCAATGTCGCTGCCGCTTACTTTGATGTTCTGACTGCGCAGGAACGATTGGTACTGGCCAGAGACAGCGCAGCGCTGGCCAAATCCTCAACGGATACCGTCTCAAAGCGTGTAGCCGCTGGCAAAGTATCCCCTGTGGAAGAGTCCAAGGCCCGGGTTGCAGAAGCCGGCGTTCGCGTCGAACTCGCCCAGGCCGCGAGCGAACAACGCAATGCTCTGTCCCGCCTGTTCGCGCTGTTGGGACGGATCGATGCGCCTTACACCGTGCTGGAGGGCAAGGCCGAGAACCTGCCCTCGGTCCCGAGCCTCGCCGATCTCCAGCCCTTGATTTCTTCTGCGCCAGGCGTGGTACTTGCGCGAATCGAGGTGGATCGGCGCAAGGCATTGACCGCCCTGGAGCAAAGCAAGCGCGTGCCCGATGTCACCGTCAGCGTCGGCATGCAGCACAGCAACGAAACGCAGCGCAACGTCCTTCTTTTCGGGGTCTCTGTGCCTCTTCCCATCTTCGACCGCAACCAAGGCAACCTCCTGGAGGCGCTGAAACTTGAGGACAAGGCCCGCGATGAGCTGCAAGCAGCCACCGTGCGCCTGCACAGCGAAGTGGCGCAGGCACGAGAGCGCCTTTCCACGATCACCGCAGAGGTTCAGTCACTGCAGCAGGAAGTTCTGCCCGGTGCGAAGTCGGCCTATGACGCCGCCACCATTGGGTTCGAGAACGGTAAGTTCAATTTCCTGGAAGTGCTCGATGCCCAACGCACTTACTTCACCGCCAAATCCCAGTACCTCAAAGCCCTTGGCGAAGCACACCGTGCAGCGGCTGATATCGACCGCCTGCTCGGGGCCAGCATGGTTCCCGGCCTGATCGCAACGCAACACTGAGCATGACCATGAACATGAACTCCAGCAAATCCACCATCAGTAAAAAACACCTGATCGCCATTGCAGTAGTCCTCGCAATAGGGGTCGGTGCGGGAACCTTCATCTTGCAAGGTGGCGGCAAGCCCAAAGCCGCAGCCACCGAGGACGATGGCCACGGTCACGGCGGCCACACCGAGGCCAAGGGGCACGGCGACGGCGAGCACCATGGCAAGGGTGGCGAAAAGGGCCACGACGATGACAAGGGGCATGCCGATGGTGAACACCATGAAAAGAGCGAAGCCAAGGGACCACATGGCGGTACCGTGTTCAAGGAAGGCGACTTCAGCTTGGAAGCATTGTTGTCTGAAGACGGTGGCGAGCCTCGACTGCGAATCTGGCTGTCCGACAAAGATAAACCGCTGCCCCTGAATGCTGCAACGGTCACGGCAACTGTGACCCGCCCGACAGATGAAAAGCAGAAACTGACGTTTGCCGCTGAAAAAGACAGTCTTGTCAGCCGAGAGATCGTTGCTGAACCCCATGCTTTCGACATCGAGATCATTGCGCAGACTGCCACAGAGCCTTTCATGTTCGTGATGAGCAAGGAAGAAGGAAAGATCGAACTGACCGATGCCCAGATTAAGGCTGCATCCATCAGCCTGGACAATGCGGTCAAAGCCAACATCAAGACGGCGTTGCTCCTTCCCGGGGAGATACGCTTGAACGAAGATCGCACGTCTCACGTTGTTCCCCGGCTTGCGGGAGTCGTGGAAAGCGTCAATGCCAGCTTGGGCCAAGTGGCCAAGAAAGGACAAGTTTTGGCGGTGATCGCGAGCCCGACTGCTTCCGAGCAACGCAGCGAGCTGCAGACGGCCCAAAAGCGCTTAACGCTGGCAAAGACCACCTACGAGCGAGAAAAAAAGCTGTGGGAGCAGAAGGTGTCTGCCGAGCAGGACTACCTGCAGGCCAAGCAGGCCTTGAGCGAAGCAGAGGTCGCAGTAGCCAACGCCAATCAGAAACTGAGCGCGATGGGCCTGTCCGCCTCGTCGGTAGCAGGACTGAACCGTATCGAGTTGCGAGCGCCCTTTGATGGCATTGTCATCGAGAAGCACCTTAGTCTCGGCGAAGCCGTGAAGGAAGATACTGCGGTTTTCACCATCTCGGACCTTTCTCAGGTTTGGGCTGAGATCAACGTTCCGGCGAAGGATCTGCCATCGGTGCGCGTGGGCGAAAAGGTCACGATCAAGGCCACAGCCTTTGACGCCTCGGCCACAGGCACTGTCGCTTTTGTAGGAGCGCTCATTGGCGAGCAAACCCGCACGGCAAAAGCCCGCGTGGTTCTTGACAACCCCAAGGGCGCTTGGCGCCCCGGCCTGTTCGTCAATGTTGAGGTGGTGTCCGAAGAAACGGCAGCGCCTGTAACCATCTCGGCCGACGCCGTCCAAAACGTCGGGGAAAAGCCGGTGGTCTTCCTCAAGGTTGATGGAGGCTTTATCGCTCAACCCGTGAAGCTGGGCCGAAGCGATGGCAAGCGGGTCGAAGTCCTCTCGGGTCTCAAAGCCGGTATGCCCTACGCCTCGACCGGCAGCTTCGTCGTGAAGTCTGAACTCGGCAAGGGATCTGCCGAACACACGCACTGATCGCGGAGCGCATACATGTTTGAAAAACTCATTCGATTCTCGATCGAACAGCGATGGTTGGTGCTTCTAGCGGCCCTGGGCATGGCGGCGCTTGGCGTCTTCAGCTACCAAAAGCTGCCTATCGATGCGGTCCCTGACATCACGAACGTCCAGGTTCAGATCAACACCCAGGCCGCAGGCTACTCGCCTTTGGAGACTGAGCAGCGGGTTACATACCCCATCGAGACGGTCATGGCTGGCCTGCCAAACCTGGAGCAGACCAGGTCGCTTTCGCGGTACGGTCTGTCGCAGGTGACCGTCATTTTTAAAGACGGAACCGACATCTATTTTGCTCGGCAGCTCGTCAACGAGCGTATCCAGGAGGCGCGCGACAAGCTGCCTGCCGGCATCACGCCAGCGCTGGGGCCCATCTCGACCGGGCTGGGCGAAATCTATCTCTGGACTGTCGAAACCAAGGACGGGGCGAAGAAGCCCGACGGCTCGCCCTATACCGCGACAGACCTGCGCGAGATTCAGGACTGGATCATCAAGCCACAGCTGCGAAATGTTCCTGGCGTGACCGAGATCAATTCCATTGGCGGCTTTGCCAAGGAATACCAGATCGCGCCCATCCCTGAACGCCTGGCTTCTCTGGGCGTGACACTGCAGGATGTGGTCACTGCGCTGGACCGCAACAACGGCAATGTGGGCGCGGGCTATATCGAAAAGCGTGGCGAGCAGTATCTGATTCGTGCACCTGGTCAGGTGAAGTCGCTGGAAGACATCGGTAACGTGATCCTCAGCAGCGCCAACGGTGTTCCTGTGCGCGTTCGCGACGTGGCAGAAGTTGGCATTGGCCGGGAACTGCGCACCGGTGCAGCAACCGATAACGGGCGCGAAGTGGTCCTCGGCACGGTGTTCATGCTGATCGGCGAGAACAGCCGGACTGTCTCGCAGGCGGTGGACAAGAAGATGTTGGAAGTCAACAAGAGCCTCCCAGAGGGGGTGCACGCGGTGACTGTCTACGACCGTACCGTGCTTGTTGACAAAGCCATCAGTACGGTGAAGAAGAACCTGCTGGAAGGCGCGGTTCTGGTGATCGTGATCCTGTTCCTCTTTCTGGGCAACATCCGTGCCGCCATCATCACGGCAATGGTCATCCCCTTGTCGATGCTTTTTACCTTCACGGGTATGGTTCAGTACAAGGTGAGCGCCAACCTGATGAGCCTGGGAGCGTTGGACTTCGGCATCATCATCGATGGCGCTGTGGTGATCGTTGAGAACTGCGTACGGCGCCTTGCCCATGCACAAGCGCACCACGGTCGGCCACTGACGCGGGCCGAGCGCTTCCATGAGGTGTTCTTGGCATCCCAGGAGTCAAGGCGCCCATTGCTGTTCGGCCAGCTCATCATCATGGTGGTGTACCTGCCCATCTTCGCGCTCACGGGGGTGGAAGGAAAGATGTTCCACCCCATGGCCTTCACTGTGGTCGCTGCTTTGGTGGGCGCAATGATCCTGTCGGTAACCTTCATCCCCGCAGCGGTAGCCTTGTTCATCGGCAATCGGGTCAGCGAGAAGGAGAACTTCCTGCTGGGCCATGCCAAGCGCTTGTATGGTCCACTGCTCGACCGTGTCATGGCCGCCAAGGCGGTCGTACTGACCGCAGCTGCAGTTGCGGTGATCTTGTGCGGGTTGATCGCCACGCGTATGGGCAGCGAGTTTGTACCCAATCTCAATGAAGGCGACTTTGCGATCCAGGCGCTGCGCATCCCAGGCACCAGCCTTTCCCAGTCAGTCCAAATGCAGCAGCAAATTGAAAGGACCTTGAAAGAGAAATTCCCCGAGATCGAGCGCATCTTCGCCAGAACCGGTACTGCGGAGATTGCCTCGGACCCCATGCCGCCGAACATTTCGGACGGGTACATCATGCTCAAGCCAATGGCCGAATGGCCCGAACCTCGAAAAACCCGCGACGAATTACTCGCGGCGATTCAGGAAGTCACCGGGAAAATCCCGGGCAACAACTATGAGTTCTCCCAGCCCATTCAGCTGCGCTTTAACGAGCTGATCTCCGGGGTGCGCAGTGACGTAGCCGTGAAGATCTTCGGTGACGACATGGATGTCCTGAACAAGTCCGCAGAAGAAGTCTCCGCAATGCTGCAGAAGATTCAGGGCTCCTCTGAGGTGAAGGTTGAGCAGACGACGGGGCTTCCGATGCTCACCGTGAACATCGACCGCCAGAAGGCTGCTCGCTATGGTCTGAACGTTGCCGACATTCAAGACACCGTGGCCACCGCTATCGGTGGACGCGAGGCCGGCACTATGTTCGAGGGCGACCGCAGATTCGACATCCTGGTTCGTCTGCCTGAATCCCTGCGCAACGATCTCGAAGGGATGAAGCGCCTTCCTATCCCGCTGCCGCGTTCTGCCAATGGGACAGAGGCCAAAACGAACTTCATCCCGCTGGGCGAGGTAGCAACATTCGAGCTTGCTCCTGGCCCCAACCAGGTGAGCCGAGAAAACGGCAAGCGCCGCATCGTCGTGAGCACCAACGTGCGCGGGCGCGATGTGGGCTCTTTCGTCGCAGAGGCTGAGAAAGGCCTGGCCCAGATCAAGATTCCTACCGGCTATTGGACGAGCTGGGGCGGAACCTTCCAGAACTTGCAGTCGGCCACGCAGCGCCTGCAGATCGTCGTGCCGGTGTCCCTGCTGCTGGTTTTCGTGCTGCTGTTCGCTATGTTCGGCAACGTCAAGGATGGTCTGCTGGTCTTCACTGGCATCCCATTCGCTTTGACGGGGGGCATCCTGGCGCTTTGGCTTCGCGACATTCCGATGTCTATCTCTGCGGCTGTCGGCTTCATCGCGCTTTCTGGGGTGGCCGTGCTCAATGGTCTGGTGATGATTTCGTACATCCGCAGCTTGAGGGAAGGCGGTGTTGGTCTTGACGAAGCAATCCGTGACGGCGCGCTCACCCGGCTACGGCCGGTTCTGATGACTGCCCTGGTGGCCTCGCTGGGCTTCATTCCAATGGCCATTGCGACAGGCACCGGCGCTGAAGTCCAGCGTCCCCTGGCCACCGTGGTGATCGGCGGAATTCTCTCGTCCACGCTGCTCACGCTTCTCGTGCTGCCGATTCTTTACCGTCTGGCCCACCGGCCCGATGAGGAAGATGAGGACGTGTCCGCTGAGCCCTCGCATCCCCCAGACGTGTCCGCGTCCGCGTAGTTGAAACGGTCCCGCTCGCTGATCGTGGGGCCGTCCCTTTTCTCCACCCCCAAAGGAACTGTCATGAAACTCTCCCAACTCATTCTCGCAGTGGCGGTGTCGGCCTGCGGCACGGCGTTCGCTGCTGACAACCATGGTCACGACATCAAACCGATGCACGGTGGTGCTGTCGCCGAAGCCAAGGAGGTCGAGTACGAACTCGTCGCCAGCGCCGACAAGCTGCAGCTCTATATGCGCGACCATGGAAAGCCAGTTGCCGTGGCGGGAATGACCGCCAAGGTCACGCTGCTGGCAGGCAGCGAGAAACAGGATGTCCAGCTCCAAGCCGGTGACGGCAAGCTGGAAGCCGCGGGCAGCTTCAAAGTCCCCGCCGGTACCAAAGCCGTCGTCGCTGTCTCGAAGGCCGGCAAGTCGGTTGCCTCTGTTCGTTTCACGCTGAAGTAATACGAAGCCTGGCTGGGGGGATCGCCCTCGCGACGCCCCAGTGTTGATCCACTTTCAGCAGTCCGTTCACGTCAAAGAAACTGACTACATAGTTGCGAGTTCGGTCAGCCCATCGGCAATATGCCTTTGCTGGATGCAAAAAGGAGCGATCCATGTCAATGCAGGCGGCACAGGTCGCGCCTTTTGCCAAACTGTTCTGGATTTGGATCGGCTTGTTGACCTCCGTGTTTGTGTTTTGGAGGCTGCGGCGTATCTGGCTCAAACGCCACCCGCCAATGGCGGTGAGAGTCAAGTACAGCCGACGCTTGGCCAAGAGACTGAGGGATCGACAGGCAATGCGTTTGAAATACCGAAATACACCGAAATCGCGGCACCGCCAGATGCAATCCAAGGAGGCAGACCGTGGGTGACGGTACCGGAGTCGCTGATGAAGCTTCAGGCAATACGCAACAACCTCCACAGCAAAAGAACAGATCCATGACAAAAATACCTGCATATTCAGGCACCCGCCACCTCTGCGTGATCCTGACCTCTGTGCTGGCAGCTAGCCTGCTGGCGGGTTGTGCTACCTCTACTGGGGCCGATACCTCCGCCGAAGCGCCATACTGCTACAAGACCAGTAAGGGCAGAGTAGTCGCGTGCACTCGGGTGCCCGCCCCCAGCCTGAATGCCGACGCTCAGGCGAAGCGCTTTACTCCCGATCCGAATGCGCTCACCGTCTACGTCGTACGGAGCAACTGGGGAGATGGCGGGCGCTTTGTGAAGATCAGCGCGGATAACGCAATGGCCGCCGAGACTCTCCCCAACACGATGGTGCGCTTCAAGTTGAAGCCAGGAACGCATACGTTCACCTTGGATTTCGAAGGAGAGCGTCAAGTCGCAACCGTGGATGGTAAAGCTGGTGACCTACGATTTCTTCGGATCGATGGAACGGTTTGGGCATGGAAGAGCACGTTTGTATGGGCGACTGACGGCGAGGATGCAATTCGGGAAAGGGCTTACAAGGCTCGCCTGGTCGCCGACCTGACGGTCAAGTGACCTCGGGGGAGCAGACAAAAAAATACCGGGGGTTCAGTGAACGTGTTGATGGTGCACGTCAGGAGCATGGGGATGGGCGTGGGTCATAGGTTCATGGGTGTGCTTGTGACTGTGGCTGCCCTTTGGCATCACATCGTGCAAATGTGAATGGTGCCCATCGTCGTGCCGGTGGGCATGCTCATGCTCAAGCACTTCGTGTGTGTGCTCGTGACCATGGCTTTCCGCCAAGTGCAGTACCACTCCTGCCAGCATCAATACCCCGCCCAGCAGCATCAACAATCCCGCAGGGCGGTCCCCGAAACCGAAGGCCACGGCAGCACCGATGAAGGGCGCGAAAGCAAACACCGAGCCTGTGCGCGCCGCGCCAAACGCCCGCTGGGCAAGAAGGTAAAAGCGCAGACTCAGGCCGTAGCCAGTGGCTCCCACGGCGAGAAGTCCTAGTGCTGCGGATAACGAAGGCCAAGGCTCCCCAGTCGAAACCGCCAATGCAGCCGTCACTACGGCTCCCAAGGTAGCCTTGGCCATCACCACCTGGCTGGGGTCGCGCTCTGCCAGTCCACGGGACAAAGTGTTGTCCACCCCCCAGGCGACCGTGGCCAGCAACACGGCAAGCAACCCCATCAGCTGAACTCCTCCCTGTAGGCCCTGGTCCAAAACAAGCGCCATTCCTCCTGCGAGCAGCAAGAGCATGGCGGCCCACACGCGGCGGTCCATGGTTTCGCTGTACAGCCAGGCCTGCAGGAGGCTCTGCAGCGAAGCGCCGTCCTGGAGACCCAGATACAGACCGCACAGACCAAAGTCACCGAACTGGAGACCCGAGCTCAGGCCCTTGCTGCAGAGCTTGAGCAAGAACGGCGTGCGCACGCTGCGAGCACAGCGAGAGGTGAGGCGCTGTCCAGGCAGGTGGATGAGCTAAAGCAGGAGCAATCGAAGAGCAGGCAGCATTTCAGCGCCGAGTTGGAAAAAGGACGTGCAGCTATTGATGAAGCCGCCCAGCGATCTACCGAAGCGGAGCACCGGGCGCTTCGGGAAATTGACCGAGAGCGAACCGCGCGTGCCCAGGCGGAAAAGCAATTGGAGCAATTGCGAGGCAAGCTGACAGAGACCGAACGCGACTGTCACGCCAAACTACTCGAAGCCAATGCTGCACAGAGCAGGTTGGCGGCAGAAGCAGCCGGTGCTCGCGCCTCCTTGGCCGAAATTACCAGGGCGCACCAGGCGCAATCGGTCGAGCTACAGCAAGCTCTTCAGGCAGTTGCACAGCACAAGGCCGAAGCTGGCACCTTGCGTGAACTGGTGGAGCAGTTCAGACCGACGCAGAAATCTTTTCGTAAAAAGCGTGGTGGTGAAGCACCAGAGGTCAAGTGAGCAGGCCTCTGGCGAGTCAAGGGTGACGCGTCGATACAAGAAGGAATAAATGATGATTCTTTAATAACCGAAAGGCTTATGAGTCAAAACTGGCCGTATCCTGGCTTGCCCTCATATAGAGGCGATGAACGAGACCCTCGCATTTGCTCACTACGCAAGACGAGCCAGAAATGTGCTTAGATTCCTCAGGAAAAGTGCGCCAATCGATATTTTCGAGAGCATTTCCACTGACGATCATCGGGCCCTGGCGCGAGTCAGCGATATCGTTGAGGGCAAGCTCTCCTATCCGCGTCAGAACGGACTGGCCGTTGCACTGCGCGAGCTGGGGCGCATTGAGCGCACGCTGTTCATACTGGATTGGCTGCAAAGCGTGGAGCTGCGCCGCCGCGTGCAGGCCGGACTCAACAAAGGCGAGGCGCGCAACGCGCTGGCCAGGGCGGTGTTCTTCAACCGACTGGGCGAAATCCGCGACCGCAGTTTTGAGCAACAACGCTACCGGGCCAGCGGCCTCAATCTGGTAACGGCGGCCATCGTGCTTTGGAACACGGCCTATCTGGAACGGGCAACCAATGCTTTGAACGGGCACGGCAAACCGGTAGACGAGACGCTGTTTCAATACCTGTCACCGCTGGGGTGGGAACACATCAATCTGACCGGCGATTACCTCTGGCGCAGCAGCACCAAGGTCGGCGCAGGCAAGTTCAGACCGTTGCGACCACTGCCACCGGCTTAACGTGCTTTATTTTCCGTTTTCTGAGACGACCCCCCCATGACCACATCCACCCTTGCCCCAGCGCCCCGCTACTGGCTCATGAAGTCCGAGCCCGACGAGTGTTCCATCGACGACGCCCTGGCCGCGCCCAACGCCACCGTGCCCTGGACGGGCGTGCGCAATTACCAGGCGCGCAATTTCATGCGCGACGGCATGCAGGTGGGCGACGGCGTGCTGTTCTACCACTCCAGCTGCCCCGAGCCAGGCATTGCCGGCATTGCCCGCGTGGCCAGCGGCGCCCGCCCGGACCCTACGCAATTCGACCCCGCCTCACCCTACTTCGACCCCAAATCACCCGCCGATGCGCCCCGCTGGCTGCTGCTGGACGTGCAGGCCCTGCGCAAAACGCGCCTCATCAGCCTAGCCGAGCTGCGCAGCACCCCGCTGCTATCGCAGATGCGGGTGCTGCAAAAGGGCAGCCGGCTGTCCATCACGCCGGTGGAGCCCGAGGAATGGGCCGAGATTACAGAGCGGCTGGCCCGCTAGGGGCTGGGCCCGCCGCGTTGGGCTGGGGCAGATCGGGCATGGCGTACACCAGCACCTTCAGCGCCCTGCCCTCGTCCACATCGGCAAACACGGCGGGGTTGGCCACGCGTTCCACAAACTGCAGCTCGGGTGCCAGTTCCTGCATCTGGCTTTGCAAAAAGTCCACGCCCAGCTCGGGCGCGTTCAGGCACAGCAGGGCGTGGCCGCCGGGTGCCAGCAAGTCGGGCAGACGGCGCATCAGGCGGGCGTAGTCTTTGGTGGCGACGAAGCTGCCCTTTTGGTAGCTGGGTGGGTCCACGATGACGAGGCCGTAGGGGCCGCTGCGGGTGATCTTGCCCCAGCTGCTGAAAATGTCGTGCGCTAAAAAGCTGGCCCCGGTGGTGATGCCATTGAGCTGGTGGTTTTGCTGGCCAATGGCCATGGCGCCGTGGCTCATGTCCACGTTGACGACCTGTTTGGCCCCACCCTGCAATGCCACCACTGAAAACGCGCAGGTGTAGGCGAACAGGTTGAGCACCTTGAGGCCGTAGCGGTCTTGCCTGCGGGCCTCGGCGTACTGGCGCACCCAGCGGCGGCCTTCGGCCATATCGAGAAATAGACCATGGTTCTGGCCGCGCAGCACATGGGCTTTGAAGCGCGCGCCGTTCTCGGTCACTACGTGCGGGTCAGGCACCTCGCCTTGCATCAGCCGCGTTTCGGTGCGGCCCTGGGTGCGCAGCGCTTCGTTACGGCACTGGAAGACCCAGTTCAGCGGTTGCCCTGGGGCCAGCACGGCCCAGCGCTCGGCCAGGGCCTGGCCAATGGCGGCCAGTTGCGCGTCGGTCTCGTCGGTGGCTGGCAAAAAGCTGGTGAGCACGAACACGGGCGGGTAGGCGTCCAGCGTCCACTGCTCGCAGCCGGGGTAGCGGCCCCCACGGCCGTGGAAGATGCGCTGCGCATCGGTGGGCAGGGGCATGGAGGCGATGGCGCTGAGCAAGGCTTGCATAGAGGAAGCGATATGGAACGGTCATGCCCCCGCCAGGGTGCAGCGCGGGTGCAAGCGAATGGATGGATCGAGTGGCCGGGGGCAACAACGCCACCCGCATGGGGAGGCAGGGTTTTATACAAAAATGGGCGCCAGCGCAATGCTAACAAGCGCAGGTAGCTATGTTTTTTGAAGCAAGTGGAAAGTAGCTGCGCCTTGCGCCCCACCGTTCCACTGGCTGCAGCGGCTGCAGCCAGTGAGTGAGCCGCCTGCCCCAATGCGGCACGCACGGTAGCACCATTCGCTTTTGGCGAATGCACGCTGTGGAAATGGGCAAGGGTGGGGACTGCGGGTTTGCCCCATCATCACGTCTACTCAACGAAGGCAGGTACCTGATCGCCCGCCTCGCACTTTCTGGATTGCACCCCCCCACTGATGCCCTGGAAACACTGGTCCGCCGAGCGCCTCGGCATTGCCCTCGCCATTCTGGCGGCGCTGGGTTTTTCCTTCAAAGCCATTTTTGTGAAGCTGGCCTATGCGGTGCCGCAGGCCGTGCCTGTGGATTCGGTCACGCTGCTGGCGCTGCGCATGGTGTTTTCGCTGCCCGCGTTTGCCTGGGTGGGCTGGAAGGCCAGCCGCAACCTGCCCCCGCTCAGCCTGCGCGAATGGGGCTGGGTGACGGCGTTGGGGCTGCTGGGCTACTACGGGGCCAGCATTCTGGACTTCATGGGCTTGCAGTACATCACGGCCAGCCTGGAGCGGCTGATTCTGTTCACCTACCCCACCCTCACCATCCTGATCGGCGTGGTCTTTCTCGGCAAAACCGCATCGCGCCGCGAAATTGGTGCCCTGCTTCTGTCGTACGCAGGCATTGGCCTGGCGTTTGCGCACGACTTGCACATTGCGGGCGAGATGCGGGCGGTGCTGATTGGCGCGGCGTTTGTGCTGGGCTCTTCGGTGTCTTACGCCTTCTACCAGGCGGGCAGCGAGCCCGTGATACGGCGCCTGGGCGCGGCGCGCTTCACCGCGCTGGCGATGCTGGTGTCTACCGTGGCCACCTTGCTGCACTTTGCCGTGAGCCAGCCCCTGCAGGCGCTGGCGCAACCGGCTCCGGTGTACCTGCACGCGGTGGGCATGGCGGTGTTTTCTACCGTGCTGCCGGTGTTCATGACCTCGGCCGCCATTCGGCGTATTGGCGCGGCGCGCACCGCACTCATCGGCACGCTGGGGCCCATGCTCACCATCTTCTTCGGCTATTGGCTGCTGGCCGAGCCCATGTCGGTGTGGCAAATGATGGGCGCGGGGCTGGTGCTGGCGGGGGTGCTGCTCATCAGCCGCCGCAAGGTGTGATTCAAGCAAAAAATGGCTGTATCGCTTACTGGCAAAGCGCCAACAGCTATTGATTTAATAGCGAATTGTGGCGACCTAGCGCTGCAGCAGCTTGCGCCGCTCCAGCCACACCTTGCGCACAAACGGGTCGGCCACGGTGTAGATGCCGTGGCCGGGGCGTGCAATCAGGTTGGCGCTGATCATTTTTTCGGCCAGCTTTTGCACCTGCGACGTGGGCACCTTGCCACCCGTGCGGGCCGCGTAGCTGGCCATGGCTTCTTCGCCAAACAGGCCCGACACTCCGGTTTCGCTGCCTTGGGCAATAAAGTCAAACACCGCCTGGCCCAACTCGCCAAATTCTTCAATGGCGCGCAGCTCCACATCGGCCGCGGCCGATGCCAGCGTGGCGCAGATGATAGGGAACGCCTGGTCGGCCGGCGCCTGGGCGCTTTGCAACTGCACCAAGGCCTTGAGCATTTCTTCCGGCCGATGGCCCAGCGCCTCAAACCCTGCCCAGGCCGTGGCAGCGCTGGGCAGCACCACGCCCGGTGCACTGGCAATGCGCTGCAGTTGCCACTGCACAAAATCCTGCCCCAGCGGCTCATACGCCGTGGTCAGTGCGCCGGTGAAGGGTTGTGAATGGCGCGTGGCCATGTCAGTGATGAGCGACTTGTGCGAGCCGGTGCCCAAAAACAGAAAGTGCCCTGGTGTGCCCGGTTGGGCGTTCACCGCGTCCCGCGCGGCCTTCAGGGCGTGCAGCAGGCTGGTACCGTCTTCGGTGCCCAGCGCTTGCTGCACCTCGTCCACGATCAGCACCACATCCACCCTGGCTTTGGCCACCAGTTCAAAGAACGCCTGCGCCAGCGTGGCACCGCCGGGCGTGCCCAGGTGTTCGATCTGGAAGCCCAGGGTCAGGCCCACGGCCCCCAGGTTCAGCCCCTTGAAGCGCTGCAGCAGGCCCGAGCCGGGGGTCTGCATCTGCTGCAGCGTGGCGCGCACGGCGTCCAGCACCAGGGTTGCCGGGCTCTTGCTGCGGTCAGCCCACAGGTCCACATACACCACGAGTGCACCGCGCGCTTCCAGCGCGGGCACCAGGTCCTGCCGCAGGAAGGTGGTTTTGCCCACGCGGCGTGTGCCCGACAGCAGCACGCCCGAGCGCACGTTCATGTGCAGTGGCGACGGCTGTAGCAGTTGCTGCGCCATCTGCTCGGCGTAGGCGGTGCGGTGAAAAACGTCGGTGGCCATGCTTACCTCTTTTTATCTTTTACAGGTTAATTATCTGTTTTGGATAAAAAAAGATAAAGTGCCATGCTGCAACCCCTGATCCCCCTACAGGCCCCCACGCCCACAAAAAAGCCCGCGCAAGGCGGGCTTGAGGCGGGCAAAGCCTGGGATCAGACGCGAGGCACAGGGGTGCCTGAATTGACGCACAGTGCCATGTTCAGCGCCTTCACGGCGGTCTTGTAGTCTTCGCGCTCGATCACGAACTGCATGTTCACCTGGCGCAGGGTCTGAGAGACGCAGTTCACGTTGACGTGGGCATCGGCCAGCGCCTGCGCTGCCTTGGCCAGCACACCGGGGATGCTGATGTTGGAGCCGATGGCGCAAACGATGGCGCTGGGCTTGATGGTCACGACCTGGTAGGTCTCCTCCAGCTCGGCCACCAGTTCCTGGGTGGCTTGGCTGTCCCACACCAGGTGGGCGATGGAGTTGGCGTTGGTGGCCTTGAGGATGTAGCTCACGCCGTGCTTGCAGAACACTTCCATCAGGCCAGCGTCAAAGCCCACCGTGCCCACCATGCTGGGGTCGTGGATCTCGATCAGCGTGACCTTGTCGGTGCCGGTCACGATCTCGACGCGGGCGCGCTCGCCCACGAAATCTTTGGTGATGAGGGTGCCGGGGTGGTCGGGCTCGAACGTGTTCTTCAGGCGGATCGGAATGCCTGCCAGCTCCATCGGCTTGGCGGCCTTGGGGTGGATGGCCTCCATGCCCACGTCGGCCAGCTGGTCTGCCACGTCGTAGTTGGTGGCGCCCACCACGATGGCGTTTTCCAGGCCCACGAGGTTAGGGTCGGCCGACGAGAGGTGGAATTCCTTGTGGATCACGGCCTCGGCGGGGCGCACTTCCACGGCGATCTTGCTGAACGTGACTTCGGAGTAGCCCCGGTCAAACTCGCGCATGATGCCTTCGGTGCCCTTGGTGTAGCCGGTGGCCACCACCACCTTGTCGCTCAGGTCCAGGCCCTTGAAGCTGTGGGCAATGCGCTCGTCAATGGTCCAGGCTTCGTTGTCGTCAAAACCAGCCAGATCCATCAACACGGCGTTGACGCCGTTGGCCTTGAGGATCTCGACCGAGTTGAACGCGCTGTGCGATTCGCCAATCGATGCCAGCACTTCGCGCGCTGCCAGCAGCACATCCTTGCGGCTGAGGTAGCCGCTGGCCAGCACATGGTGCATGGCGTTGAGGTATTCGCGGGCCTGGCCAATGCGCTGGTCCACAAAAGCGTCGGCCACATCCAGCGGCAGGCCCAGGTCGGCGTAGCCTGCGTTGAGCTTTTTCAGGCTGGTGGCCAGGTTGGCCAGTGCGTCCTGATAGCCCTTGCCTTCGGCAAACAGGGCGTAAATGCCGCGCTCGCCCGTCTTTTTGTGCTCCAGCAACTGGTTCGTCACGCCCGAGTAGGCAGACACCACGTAAATGCGGCCGTAAATCCGAGAACGGTCGTACAACATGATGTGGCGCAGCACATCGCCAAAGGCGGTCATGGAAGTGCCGCCGATCTTCTCGACAGAGATCTTGGAGTTTTGAACGTCTTGCATGGACAGGCTCAGGAGAGCAAAAAAGTGGAAAGCCGGGGCGATTGCGCTGCCCCTGGCGCGCAGTGGCAACGAACCCGGTATTTTCCACCAGTTTTCGCCAGTGCCGTTTTGATGCAGGACCAATTGCTGGGACGGCCAGCGCCGCTGGTGCCAACGCATCTGCCGCCACAAAATAAAAAGTCGCACAGTCGTAAAAACCGTGCGACTTTTGATTTTGGCTTGCGCTGCCAGGCCTCAAGGCTTGGGCGGAACCTCGGGAGCGGGGGCAGACGCTGCCAAGGCTTCGTCAGCATCCAGCCCCCACTGATCCCAGTCATCCCCAAACAGCTCTGCCGGGTGCTGGGTTCGGTCGGAGCCATTGCCACACCGCATGTCTTTGGCCGGGCAGTACAAGTTGCAGCCCCAGCACACCCGCTCGGGGTGGGCGGGGGCTTTGGGAAACTTCTTGACGGCTGCCATGGCGTTTCTCCAGACGGTGCGGCCGGGCTCCTGTGCAACAGCGCGTTATTTGCGCTGGGGCGGCACGTCGGTGCAACTGCCGTGGGCAATTTCCGCTGCCATGCCAATGCTTTCGCCCAGCGTGGGGTGCGGGTGAATGGTCTTGCCGATGTCCACGGCGTCGGCACCCATCTCAATCGCCAGGGCGATCTCGCCAATCATGTCGCCAGCGTGGGTGCCCACGATGCCGCCGCCCAGAATCTTGCCGTGGCCATGGGCTTCCGGCGAGTCATCGAACAGCAGCTTGGTGTAGCCCTCGTCGCGGCCATTGGCGATGGCGCGGCCCGAGGCCGACCAGGGGAACAGGCCCTTCTTGACCTTGATGCCCTGGGCCTTGGCCTGGTCTTCGGTCAGGCCCACCCATGCCACTTCGGGGTCGGTGTAAGCCACGGATGGGATCACGCGGGCGTTGAAGGCGGCGCTGGCAAGTTCCTTGTTGCCCTGCAGTTCACCGGCGATGACTTCGGCCGCCACATGCGCCTCGTGCACCGCCTTGTGCGCCAGCATGGGCTGGCCCACGATGTCGCCAATGGCGAAGATGTGCGGCACGTTGGTGCGCATCTGGATGTCGACGTTGATGAAGCCACGGTCTGTGACGGCCACACCAGCCTTGTCGGCGGCGATCTTCTTGCCGTTGGGCGTGCGGCCCACGGCCTGCAGCACCAGGTCGTACACCTGGGGTTCAGGCACTGTCACGCCATCCTTGGCGGGCGCAAAGCTCACCTTGATGCCTTCGGGTGTGGCCTCGGCCGCCACCGTCTTGGTGTTGAGCATGATGTTGTCGAAACGGTGGGCGTTCATCTTCTGCCACACCTTGACCAGGTCGCGGTCAGCGCCTTGCATCAGGCCGTCCATCATCTCGACCACATCGAGGCGTGCGCCCAGCGTGCTGTACACCGTGCCCATTTCCAGGCCGATGATGCCGCCGCCCAGAATGAGCATGCGCTTCGGAATACCCTGCAGCGCCAGCGCGCCGGTGGAATCGACCACGCGTGGGTCTTCGGGCATGAACGGCAGGCGCACGGCCTGGCTGCCCGCAGCGATGATGGCGCGCTTGAACGCCACCACCTTCTTGGTGCCCGTCTTGTCCTGGCTGGTGCCGGTGGTTTCTTCCACTTCGAGGTGGTTGGCTCCCACAAAGTGGCCGTAGCCACGCACCACGGTCACCTTGCGCATCTTGGCCATGGCGGCCAAGCCGCCGGTGAGCTTGCCGATGACCTTTTCCTTATGGCCGCGCAACATGTCCACGTTGACCTTGGGCGCGCCAAAGTCGATGCCAGCGGCAGACAGGTGCGACACCTCGTCCATCACCGCCGCCACATGCAGCAGCGCCTTGGAGGGGATGCAACCCACATTCAGGCACACGCCGCCCAGGGTGGCGTAGCGCTCGACCAGAATGACCTTGAGGCCCAGGTCGGCAGCGCGGAACGCCGCCGAGTAGCCGCCAGGGCCGCCGCCCAGCACGAGCACATCGCAGTCCAGATCCGCAGAACCGCCGAAGCTGGCTGCTGCAATATTAGGAGCTACTGGCGCTTGTGCAGCGGGCGCTGGAGCCGGTTTTGACTCAGAAGCCGGGGCTGCGGGGGCGGGTGCTGCAGCCGGTGCCGCACCGGCAGCGCCCTGCACTTCCAGCGTCAGCACCACAGCGCCTTCGGCGATCTTGTCGCCCAGCTTCACTTTCAGTTCCTTCACCACACCAGCATGGCTGGAGGGGATCTCCATGGAGGCCTTGTCGGACTCCACGGTGATCAGGCTCTGCTCAGCCTTAATGCTGTCGCCAGGCTTGACCAGCACTTCGATCACACCGACTTCGGCGAAGTCGCCAATGTCGGGCACTTTGATGTCGATGATTGCCATGTGTCGGGCCCTCGCGTTACATCACGATGCGGCGGAAGTCCGCCAGCAGCGAGGCAAAGTACACGTTAAAGCGCGCGGCGGCGGCGCCGTCGATCACGCGGTGGTCCCAGCTCAGGGAAAGGGGCAGCATCAGGCGCGGGGCGAACTGCTTGCCGTCCCACTTGGGTTCGATGCTGCTCTTGCACACGCCCATGATGGCGACTTCCGGCGCATTGATGATGGGCGTGAAGTAGCGGCCACCGATGCCGCCCAGCGAGCTGATGGAGAAGCAGCCGCCCTGCATGTCTGCCGGGGCCAGCTTGCCTTCGCGCGCCTTGGCGGCGAGTTCGCCCATTTCCTTGCTGATCTGCACGATGCCCTTCTGATCGGCATCCTTGATGACGGGAACCACCAGCCCGTTGGGCGTGTCGGCCGCAAAGCCGATGTGGAAGTAGTTCTTCATCACCAGCTGATCGCCGTCGAGCGAGCTGTTGAACTCTGGGAACTTCTTGAGCGCGGCCACAGCGGCCTTGATCATGAAGGCCAGCATGGTGACCTTCACGCCGCTCTTCTCGTTCTCTTTGTTGAACTGCACACGGAAGGCTTCCAGGTCGGTGATGTCCGCGTCGTCGTGGTTGGTGACGTGCGGGATGACGACCCAGTTGCGGTGCAGGTTGGCGCCGCTGATCTTCTTGATGCGCGAGAGGTCCTTGCGTTCCACCGGGCCGAATTTGGCGAAATCGACCTTGGGCCAGGGCAGCAGGTCCAGACCCACGCCAGAACCACCGGCTGCCGGTGCAGGTGCCTTCGCAGCTTGAGCCTTGGTTTGCGCAGCGCCGCTCATCACCTGTTTGGTGAAGTTCTGGATGTCGTCCTGGGTGATGCGACCCTTGGGGCCGCTGCCCTTGACTTCTTCCAGCGGTACGCCCAACTCGCGGGCGAACTTGCGCACCGAGGGGCTGGCGTGGGGCAGGCCCAGCGTGGCAGAGCCGGGCTGGTGGGCGGGGGCTGCTACCGTAGCCGTAGCCACCACTGGGGCTGCGGCTGCCATGGCGGGAGCTGGAGTCGAGGTTGATGCGGGCGCAGGGGCTGCTGCAACAGGTGCGGTGGCAGCAGGCGCAGCGGCGCTGGCCACGCCTTCCAGAACAGCCACCAGGTCGCCAATGTTCACGGTGTCACCGATCTTGACCTTGAGTTCCTTGAGCACGCCAGCGGCGGGCGAAGGAATCTCCATGGAGGCTTTGTCGGATTCGACGGTGAAGAGTGATTGCTCCAGCGCTACGGTGTCGCCGGGCTTGACCAGCAGCTCGATCACGGCCACGTTCTTGAAGTCGCCAATGTCGGGCACGCGCACTTCCACGGGGCCTGCGGCTGCTGGCGCAGGTGCGGCGGCCACAGGGGCGGCCGTTGCAGCAGCCGGGGCGGCTGCGGGGGACGCGGCAGGTGCGGGCGCAGCCGCTGGGGCTGCGGCAGTGGCGCCAACGGCTTCCACCACGGCAATCACCGACCCTTGCTTGACCTTGTCGCCCAGCGCCACCTTGAGTTCCTTGACCACGCCAGCGTGGCTGGAGGGAATCTCCATGGAGGCCTTGTCGGACTCCACCGTGATCAGCGACTGCTCGGCCTTGACGGTGTCACCCACCTTCACGAGCAACTCGATGACGCCGACTTCGTCGAAATCCCCGATGTCCGGGATTTGAATGTTGACCAATGCCATTGTTGTCTCCGTCTCGGGTTAGGCGTACAGCGGGTTGATCTTGTCGGCGTTGATGCCGTACTTGGCAATGGCTTCTGCCACCTTGGACACGTGCACCACGCCGTCGTCGGCCAGCGCCTTCAGGGCGGCGATCACGATGTAGTGGCGGTTCACCTCGAAGTGCTCGCGCAGCTTGCTGCGGAAGTCTGAGCGGCCGAAACCGTCGGTGCCCAGCACGCGGTAGCTGCGGCCCTTGGGCACGAAGGGGCGGATTTGCTCGGCATAGGCCTTCATGTAGTCGGTCGATGCCACCACGGGGCCGCTGCGGCTGCCCAGCTGGCGGGTAACGAACGGCACGCGTGGGGTTTCCAGCGGATGCAGCAGGTTCCAGCGGTCAGCGTCCTGGCCTTCACGGGTCAGTTCGTTGAAGCTTGGGCAGCTCCACACGTCGGCCTGCACGCCCCAGTCGGCGGCCAGCAGGGTTTGGGCTTCCAGCGATTCACGCAGGATGGTGCCCGAGCCCAGCAACTGCACGCGCTTGTCGCCATCGGCGCCAGGCTTGCACAGGTACATGCCCTTGATGATCTGCTCTTCCGTGCCGGGCAGCAGGCCAGGCATGGCGTAGTTCTCGTTGAGCAAGGTGATGTAGTAGAAGACGTTTTCCTGGCGCTCCACCATGCGCTTCAAACCGTCGTGCATGATCACCGCGACTTCGTGGGCGAAGGTCGGGTCGTAACTCACGCAGTTCGGGATGGTGTTCGCCAGGATGTGGCTGTGGCCGTCTTCGTGCTGCAGGCCTTCGCCGTTCAGCGTGGTACGGCCCGAAGTGCCGCCCAGCAAGAAGCCACGCGCCTGCATGTCACCCGCCGCCCAGGCCAGGTCGCCAATGCGCTGGAAGCCGAACATCGAGTAGTACACGTAGAACGGGATCATGATCCGGTTGTTCGTGCTGTACGAGGTGGCCGCTGCAATCCAGCTGGCCATGCCGCCGGCTTCGTTGATACCTTCTTGCAGGATCTGGCCGGCTTTGTCTTCCTTGTAGTACATCACCTGGTCGCGATCGACCGGGGTGTAGAGCTGGCCCTTGGGGTTGTAGATACCGATCTGGCGGAACAGGCCTTCCATGCCGAAGGTACGGGCTTCATCCACCAGGATGGGCACCACGCGGGGGCCCAGGGCCTGGTCGCGCAGCAGCTGCGTGAGGAAGCGCACATAAGCCTGGGTGGTGGAGATTTCACGGCCTTCCGCCGTGGGCTCCAGGATGGCCTTGAAGGTGTCGAGTGACGGCACCGTGAAGCTCTCATCGGCCTGGGGACGGCGCTGGGGCAAATAGCCGCCCAGGGCCTTGCGGCGCTCGTGCAGGTACTGCATTTCGGGCGTGTCATCGGCGGGCTTGTAGTACGGAATGTCGGCCAGCTGGCTGTCCGGGATCGGAATGTTGAAGCGGTCGCGGATGTACTTGATGTCCTCGTCCGACAGCTTCTTGGTCTGGTGCACGGTGTTTTTGCCTTCACCGGCCTTGCCCATGCCGTAGCCCTTCACGGTCTTGACCAGCAGCACGGTGGGCTGGTTCTTGTGCTCGTTGGCGGCGTGGAAGGCGGCGTACACCTTGGCGGGCTCGTGGCCACCGCGGCGCAGCTCGAAGATTTCTTCGTCGGTCATGTGCTCGACAAGCTTGGCGGTCTCGGGGTACTTGCCGAAGAAGTTCTTGCGAACAAAAGCGCCGTCGTTGGCCTTCATGGCCTGGTAGTCGCCGTCCAGGGTTTCCATCATCAGCTGCTTGAGCTTGCCGGTCTTGTCGCGGCGCAGCAGCTCATCCCAGCCGTTGCCCCACAGCAGCTTGATCACGTTCCAGCCTGCACCGCGGAACTCGCCTTCGAGTTCTTGCACGATCTTGCCGTTGCCACGCACGGGGCCGTCCAGGCGCTGCAGGTTGCAGTTGATGACGAACACGAGGTTGTCGAGGTTCTCGCGCGCGGCCAAGCCAATCGCGCCCAAAGATTCGGGTTCGTCCATCTCGCCGTCGCCGCAGAACACCCAGACCTTGCGGTTCTCGGTGTTGGCAATGCCACGGGCGTGCAGGTACTTGAGGAAGCGGGCCTGGTAGATCGCCATCAGCGGGCCCAGGCCCATAGAGACGGTAGGGAACTGCCAGAACTCGGGCATCAGCTTGGGGTGCGGGTAGCTGGACAGGCCCTTGCCATCCACTTCCTGGCGGAAACTGTCGAGTTGCTCTTCGCTCAGACGGCCTTCCAGATAAGCGCGAGCGTAGATGCCGGGGGCGCTGTGGCCCTGGATGTACAGCAGGTCACCACCATGGTTTTCGCTGGCGGCGTGCCAGAAGTGGTTGAAGCCGGCACCGAACATGCTGGCCACGGAAGCGAAGGAGCCAATGTGGCCACCCAGATCGCCGCCGTCCGCAGGGTTCAGGCGGTTGGCGCGCACCACCATGGCCATGGCGTTCCAGCGCATATAGGCGCGCAGGCGCTTTTCAATGGCGATGTTGCCGGGGCAATGGGCTTCCTGCTCAGGCTCAATGGTGTTCACGTAGCCGGTGTTGGCAGAAAACGGCAGGTCGATGCTGCTTTGCCGGGCATGTTCCAGCAGTTGCTCTAGCAGGGAATGGGCGCGCTCGGGGCCCTCTTTTTCAATGACGGCGGACAGGGCATCCATCCATTCGCGGGTTTCTTGTTGATCCGCGTCGGTGCCGATACCGAGGCCGGCCTGTGGGTCGGGCTGAGCTGACATGCTTTGTCTCCTGTGAGTTGCAGCTGGCAAAAATTGTGGCGTAGTTTCGCACAATTCGCCTTCATTTCAAATGGTGCCCGTATGTTTCATATTGCGATAAATTGCTGCAAACGCACATAATTTCAGCTGCTGAAAAGGGCATGGCCGTCCCCTACACTTCAGTCATGGAAACGACAAGCCCAGAGACCACACCAGCCCCCGAGCCATCGGCCATTGCCGCGCCCGCACGCTGGTGGCGCAAGTGGTGGCGCAGCCTATCGCCCACGCGCCAGGACCGGTTTGCCGCCCTGGCACCCCTGGCTGCGGTGATGATGTTTCTGGCCGCCATCGTGGCCGCGTTCTGGTATCTGCGCGCGGAGGAGGCCGAGCGCGAGCAAGAAGCCCTTCGCCGTGACGTGGAATATGCGCAGCAGCGGGTTCGCCTGCGCCTGCTGGAACGCCAGGAACAACTGATGCGCATTGCCCGCGACATTTCCAACCAGGAGCTGGAGCGTGCGGAATTTGTGAACAGGGCCGAGGCCCTCATCAGCCAATACCCCGAATTGCAGGCCATCACCTGGATTGATGAGCGCCGAAAGATTCGTGCCAGCCATGCAGCGCCCACGCTGCCCAGCCAGCAGTTGCGGGTGGCCGGCGAGCTGCTCAAGCCTGGAGAGACCGCAGACACCTATGGCTTGGCTCGTGACCTGCAGCAACCGGTTTACGCACAGCCAGCCGCCGCGAAGGGGGATGCGTCGCCCTTGCTGCAATTGCAGGTGCCTTTGAACAACCAGGGCAAGTTCGCAGGCGTCGTGCTGGGCGAGTACTCCATCGACAGCCTGCTGCGCTATGGCACTCCTACCGAAGTGCTGGCGCGCTATGCAGTTACGTTGATGGACGCCCGTAACCAGGTGCTGGCAGGCACCCCCCTGCCCCCGCGCAACCCCGCCACCCAGTTGCTGCCCTGGACGCCCAAGGCCAACGAATACGAAGTGCCGGTGTCCCCCGTTGGCAATGGGTTGGTGCTGCGTGCGCAGGCTTACCGAACCTCGCTTGGCGTGGTGGGGAGTGGCTTGTTCTGGCTGGTGGGCACGCTGAGTGCCATGACGGCCTGGATGCTGATTGCCACCTGGCGCCACACCCGCAGGCGCATGCAGGCGCAGCAAGCCCTGGTGGCTGAGACCAACTTCCGTCGCGCCATGGAAAACTCCATCCTGACCGGGATGCGCGCGCTGGACATGGAAGGACGCATCACCTACGTGAACGCGGCGCTGTGCCAGATGACCGGCTGGAGCGAGGCCGAACTGGTGGGCCTGAAGCCCCCCTACCCCTACTGGCCCAAGGAAGACCATGAATCCCTGCACGCCAAGCTGCGAGACGAGCTGAGCGGCCGCAGCGTGACCGGCGGATTCCAGGTGCGCGTGCAGCGCAAGAATGGCACGCTGTTCGATGCCCGCTTGTATGTCTCGCCCCTGATTGACGCCCACGGCCAGCAAACCGGGTGGATGACGTCGATGACCGACATCACCGAGCCCAACCGCGTGCGCCAGCAGCTCACTGCTGCGCATGAGCGGTTCACCATCGTGCTGGAGTCGTTAGACGCCTCGGTGTCGGTGGCGCCGCTGGGCAGCGAAGAGCTGCTGTTTGCCAACAAGCTCTATCGCCAATGGTTCGGATCCCAGACGGCGGGGCACCTGCAGCTGGTGGCCCAGGCCGGAGTGCTGCCGGTCGCCAGTAACAGCGGGGTGGATGACGAGGATGGCCTGATGGGTCTGCCCACCGACCCTTTGACCAGCGCCCGGTCTGAAAACGCCGAGATTTACCTGCCCGACCTGGGCAAATGGCTGGAAGTGCGCTCACGCTACCTGAACTGGGTGGACGGCCGCTTGGCGCAGATGGTGATTGCCACCGACATCACGCCCCGTCGCCTGGCCGAAGAGCAGGCCGAGCGCCAGGCGGAGCGAGCCCAATCGGTCAGCCGCCTCATCACCATGGGTGAAATGGCCTCCAGCGTGGCCCATGAACTCAACCAACCGCTCACGGCCATCAACAATTACTGTTCGGGCATGGTCTCGCGCATCCAAAACGGGCAGATCACCGAAGAAGCGTTGCTTTCGGCACTGCAAAAAACCGCCCACCAGGCGCAGCGTGCGGGCCAGATCATCCAGCGCATCCGTGCCTTTGTGAAAAAGAGCGAACCCAACCGCACTTTGGCCGACGTGCACAGCATGGTGTCTGAAGCCGTGGAGCTTGCAGACATTGAACTGCGCCGTCACAACGTGCGCCTCACCCACTACATTGCCGCTCGCCTGCCGCCCGTGATGGCCGACACCATCCTGATCGAGCAGGTGCTGGTCAACCTGATGAAGAACGGCGCCGAGTCCATCCAGCATGCGCAGCGCCCTCCTTCGGGCCGCAGTGTGGAGTTGCGCGTGGTTCCCAAGCACACGGAAGAGGGGGAAGTGGTTGAGTTTTCGGTGCAGGACACGGGCAAAGGCCTGGCCCCTGAAGTACTGGAGCGGCTGTTTGAAGCCTTCTTCTCCACCAAGCAGGAAGGCATGGGCATGGGCCTGAATTTGTGCCGCAGCATCGTCGAGTCCCACCAGGGAAGGATGCAGGCGCAGAACATCTACAATGGAACGGACGTCGTTGGCTGCCGGTTCTCCTTCTGGCTTCCGCTGGCAAAGCCTGCCGATGACACTACAAACTCTGTAGCAAACGAGCAAACTCCGAGGACAATTGCATGAGCTTGATTCCGAAAAAAGGCACGGTTTACGTTGTAGATGATGACGAGGCCGTGCGCGATTCGCTGCAATGGCTGCTGGAGGGCAAGGATTACCGCGTACGCTGCTTTGATTCGGCTGAGACCTTCCTCTCGCGCTATGACCCGCGCGAAGTGGCCTGCCTGATTGTGGACATCCGCATGGGCGGCATGACGGGCCTTGAATTGCAAGACCGGTTGATCGAGCGCAAGTCGCCACTTCCCATCGTTTTCATCACCGGCCACGGCGACGTGCCTATGGCGGTGAACACCATGAAAAAAGGCGCGCTGGATTTCATCCAGAAGCCTTTTGATGAAGAAGAACTGCTGGGCTTGGTTGAGCGCATGCTGGACCATGCCCGCGAAGCGTTTGCAGGCTTTCAGCAAGCCGCCAGCCGCGATGCCCTGCTCTCCAAGCTCACCAGCCGCGAAGCGCAGGTGCTGGAACGCATCGTTGCCGGCCGCCTGAACAAGCAGATCGCCGACGACCTGGGCATCAGCATCAAGACCGTGGAGGCGCACCGCGCCAACATCATGGAAAAGCTCAATGCCAACACCGTGGCCGACCTGCTGAAAATTGCCCTCGGCCAGAACGCGCCCAAGGCCTGATTGCTCCTATTTTCATAGCTGCCTGCGCTTATCCAATCTGCGCTGGCAGCTGTTTTTAGGCTCTTCTAGCGAATGCTAGTGATGCACTCGATAAATGTCGTACGTCGAAATCGTCGTTTACAGACGTGCGGCGATTTCCATCACTACTATTCGCTAGAAGAGCCTGTTTTTATTTGTAAAACAGAATGACTGCTCAACTCATCGACGGCAACGCCCTCTCCCGCCAACTGCGCACCCAAGTGGCCGAACGTGCCGCTGCCCTCAAAGCCAGGGGCGTGACCCCCGGTTTGGCAGTGATCCTGGTCGGCGACAACCCGGCCAGCCAGGTGTACGTGCGCAACAAGGTCAAGGCCTGCGAAGACAGTGGTTTGTACTCTGTGCTGGAAAAGCACGATGCCAGCATGACCGAGGCAGAGCTGCTGGCGCGTGTAGAGGCGCTGAACAACGACCCCAGCATCCACGGCATCCTGGTGCAATTGCCGTTGCCTGCCCACATTGATGCACAAAAGGTGATCGAAGCCATCTCCCCCGCCAAGGACGTGGACGGGTTCCACATTGCCAGCGCAGGCGCACTGATGACCGGCATGCCTGGCTTCTGGCCCTGCACGCCCTACGGCTGCATGAAGATGCTGGAGAGCATTGGCTACGACCTCAAGGGCAAGCACGCGGTGGTGATTGGCCGCAGCAATATCGTGGGCAAGCCCATGGCCTTGATGCTGCTGCAAAAAGACGCCACCGTCACCATTTGCCACTCGCGCACGGCTGACCTCAAGGCCCAGACCCTGCAGGCTGATGTGATCGTCGCCGCCGTGGGCAAGCGCAACGTGCTGACTGCCGACATGGTCAAGCCCGGCGCCGTGGTGCTGGACGTGGGCATGAACCGCAACGACGAAGGCAAGCTCTGCGGTGATGTGGACTTTGAAGGCGTGAAGGCCGTGGCCGGCCACATCACCCCTGTGCCCGGTGGTGTGGGCCCCATGACCATCACCATGCTGCTGGTCAACACCATGGAAGCCGCAGAGCGCGCTGCCGGTTAATTCGGGCAGAAAGCCTTTTCGGCTGTATTGCAACTTGAACCTGCGCGCTGCGCCGCTATCTACATCCGCATGAGCAACGCCCTTCTCGACTTCTCCGCCCTGCCCGCGTTTGATCGCATCCAGCCTGCCGACGTCGGCCCCGCCGTCGATGCGCTGCTGGAAAAAGCGAACGCAGCGCTTGAAACCGTGACCGCGCCGGACTTTCCGGCCGAATGGAACGCCATTGCCAAGGTGCTGGATGTTGCCACCGAGCAATTGGGCATTGCCTGGGGCAGCGTGAGCCACCTCAACAGCGTGGCCGATACGCCGGAGCTGCGTGCGGCCTACAACGCGGCACTGCCACAGGTCACCGAGTTTTGGACACGCCTGGGTGCGGATGAGCGCCTGTACGCCAAGTACAAGGCCATTGACCCCGCCACGCTCAACGCCGAGCAGCAGCGTGCTCACCACAACGCCATTCGCAATTTTGTGTTGAGCGGCGCTGAACTGACTGGCCCCGCCAAAGAGCGCTTCGCGCAAATCCAGGAGCGCCAGGCAGAGTTGAGCCAGAAGTTCAGCGAAAACGCCCTGGATGCGACGGATGCCTTTGCCTACTACGCCACTGCCGAAGAACTGGAAGGCGTACCGGCCGATGTGCAGCAGGCTGCGCTGGCCGCTGCCAAGGCCGAGGGTAAAGATGGCTACAAGCTCACGCTGAAGATGCCTTGCTACCTGCCGGTCATGCAATTCGCCCAACGTGCGGATCTGCGTGAAAAGCTCTACCGCGCTTTCGTGACACGCGCTTCCGAACAAGCCGAGGGCGATGCCCGCAAGTTTGACAACACTGCGCTGATCAATGAAATCCTGGCACTGCGCAAGGAAGAAGCGCAGCTGCTGGGCTACGCCAATTTTGGCGAGGTGTCGGTGGTGCCGAAGATGGCGAAGTCGCCCGCCGAAGTCATTCACTTCTTGCGTGACCTGGCCCACCGTGCACGCCCTTACGCTGAAAAAGACGTGGCTGACATGCGCGAATTTGCCCGCACTGAGCTGGGTCTTGTGGCGCCTGAAGCCTGGGATTGGCCCTACATTGCAGAAAAGCTCAAGGAAGCACGCTATGCCTTCAGCGAGCAAGAGGTCAAGCAGTACTTCACAGCACCCAAAGTGCTGGCGGGGCTGTTCAAGATCATCGAAACCCTGTTCGAGGTAGCGATTCGCCGTGACAGTGCACCCGTGTGGCATCCCTCGGTGGAGTTCTACCGCATTGAACGCAACGGTGAACTGGTAGGCCAGTTCTACCTGGACCAGCCCGCCCGTACCGGCAAGCGCGGCGGCGCCTGGATGGATGACGTGCGCACCCGCTGGTTGCGCCCGGATACCGGCAAGCTGCAAACCCCCGTAGCCCATCTGGTCTGCAACTTTGCCGATGGCGTGGATGGCAAACCTGCGCTGCTGACGCACGACGACGTCATCACCCTGTTCCATGAGTTTGGCCACGGCCTGCACCACATGCTCACGCAGGTCAACGAGCGCGACGTGTCGGGCATTGGCGGTGTGGAATGGGATGCAGTGGAGCTGCCCAGCCAGTTCATGGAGAACTTCTGCTGGGAGTGGGATGTGCTCAAGCACATGACGGCTCACGTCGAGACCGGAGAGTCGTTGCCCCGCGCGTTGTTTGACAAGATGATTGCCGCCAAGAATTTCCAGGCAGGCATGCAGACACTGCGCCAGATTGAATTTGCCCTGTTTGACATGCTTCTGCACACCGAGCACGACCCGGCCAATGATGTGATGCCTTTGCTGGCCAAGGTGCGCGATGAAGTGGCCGTCTTGCAGCCTCCGGCTTTCAGCCGCACGCCCCATACCTTCAGCCATATTTTTGCGGGCGGCTACGCGGCGGGCTATTACAGCTACAAGTGGGCCGAGGTGTTGAGTGCCGATGCCTACGCAGCCTTTGAAGAAACAGTGGGGGCTGACGGCCAGCCGAGCATTGAAACAGGTCGCCGCTATCGCAAGGCAATTCTGGAAGCCGGCGGTAGCCGCCCAGCCATGGAGTCATTCAAAGAATTCCGTGGCCGTGAGCCGCAACTGGACGCCCTGCTGCGCCACCAGGGAATGAGCCAATAAGCCCCATTCCTGGGATACAGCCCTTCTTGAGGAGAAACCATATGCTGCCCAAAGTTTTGTCTTTGTCCCTGATGCTTGCATTGCTGTCGGTGGGAGCCCATGCTCAAACCGTCTACCGCATCGTTGGCCCTGACGGGAAGGTGACGTTCTCTGACCGGGCCCCCGATACGGCCGCCAAACCGGCGCAAACGACAGCAGGTACGCCCGGTAGCTCCTCTGCTGCGGGCGCAGGTCTGCCTTTTGAACTGGGCAAAGTGGCAGCGCGTTTTCCGGTCACTTTGTACACCGGCCAGAACTGCGCACCCTGCGATACGGCACGGCGCATGCTGGAAGCCCGGGGTGTGCCTTTCTCTGAACGCACGATCAACACGTCGGAAGACCTGCAAGCCCTGACAAAGCTGGGCAGCGATTCGAGCTTGCCTTTCGCCACCATTGGCGGGCAGCAGCTTTCGGGCTATTCGGATTCGGAATGGAACTCCTACCTTGACGCAGCGGGTTACCCAAAGACTTCGCAGTTGCCCAGCAACTACCGCCGTCCTGCAGCAACTCCGCTGACACCACCCAAGCCAGCGCCTGCTGCGGCAGCGGCTGATACGGCTCCTGCTGCGACCGAAACTGTGCGTCGATTGGCCCGCCCCCCTGTGGCCGCACCCGATCCGAATGCCCCCAACCCGAACAACCCTGCGGGAATCAAGTTCTGATAACACTCAGGTTGTAAACAAAAAGGGGTGCCCGAAGGCACCCCTTTTTTATAGCTGACTGCTGATCGGCTCAGATCAATAAGTCAAGGTTTGCACCCCTTGGGCGGTACCCAGCAAGCACACGGCCGCCTTCTGGTGGGCAAAAACGCCCACAGTCACTACGCCAGGCCACTGGTTCACTTGCGATTCAAATTCCAGCGGGTTTTGAATGGAAAGGCCCGTGACATCCAGGATGTGCTGCCCGTTGTCGGTCACGAGGGGCTTGCCATCTTTCAGCCGCACCTTGGCCACCCCGCCCATGGCTTCAAAGCGGCGGGCAATGTGCTGTGTGGCCATGGGGATGACTTCCACCGGCAACGGAAACTTGCCCAGCGCCTCCACGCGCTTGGACTCGTCTGCGATACAAACAAACCGCTGCGCCAGGGCAGCCACGATCTTTTCACGGGTCAAGGCGGCACCACCGCCCTTGATCATGTTGCCGTTGCCGTCGATTTCGTCTGCACCATCGATATACACCGCCAACGACTGCACTTCGTTCGCATCAAACACCGGAATACCCAGAGCCTGAAGACGCTCTGTGCTGGCCACAGAGCTGGATACAGCCCCCTTGATGGTCGACTTGATACTGGCTAAAGCATCAATGAACTTGTTGACGGTGGAGCCCGTGCCCACGCCCACGATGTCGCCGGGCACCACGTATTGCAACGCGGCTTGGCCTACCAGGGTCTTGAGTTCGTCTTGGGTGAGTGAGGAAGGTGTCGTCATGGGAGAAAATCGAAGGTAATTCTTCAATTATCGTTCCATGTCTCTCATCCCCTACTCCCTCACCCGCTCCTTTCTGTTTGGCATGGACCCGGAGGCCGCGCATGACCTGACCATGGACATGCTGGCCAAGGGGCAACGAACCCCGTTGCAGTGGGCCTGGTGCCAAACGCGTGTGGACGACCCTGTGGAACTGGCCGGTTTGCGTTTTCCGAATCGGGTGGGAATGGCTGCCGGGCTGGATAAAAATGCCAGGTGCATCGACGCCTTGGGCGCCATGGGCTTTGGCTTTGTCGAGGTGGGTACCGTCACCCCCAAGCCCCAGCCAGGCAACCCCAAGCCGCGCATGTTCAGACTGCCCGAGGCCCGTGCACTGATCAACCGCCTGGGGTTCAACAATGAGGGCCTTGATGCATTCATCCACAACGTGCAGCGGGCTCAGTTCCGCAAGCAGCATTGCGCAACACCCATGTTGCTGGGGCTGAACATTGGCAAAAACGCCAGCACGCCCATCGAAAATGCCACCAGCGACTATCTTGCGTGCCTGGATGGCGTATACCCGCATGCCGATTACGTGACCGTCAATATCAGCTCGCCCAACACGCAAAACCTGCGGGCTCTGCAAAGCGACGAAGCACTGGATGCTTTGTTGGGAGCCATTGCCGAGCGGCGTGAGTGGCTGGCGAACCAGGAGTTGCCACACGCAGGTAGCGCTGGACGCACCAAACGCAGGGTCCCTATTTTTGTGAAGATTGCTCCCGATCTGGACGAGGTACAGGTCGGGGTGATTGCCAGCACCCTGCAACGCCATGGCATGGACGGAGTGATCGCCACCAACACCACCATCGCGCGCGATGCCGTGCAGGGCATGCCCCACTCCACAGAAACGGGTGGTCTCAGCGGAGCGCCGGTGCTGGAGGCCAGCAACCGTGTGATTCGTCAGCTCAGAGCAGCGCTGGGCCGTGACTTTCCGATTGTGGGTGTCGGCGGCATCATGAGTGCCAAAGATGCCGTTAGCAAAATCGAGGCGGGTGCCGACGTGGTGCAGATCTACACCGGGCTGATTTATGAAGGCCCTGCACTGGTAGAGCAGGCCGCCAAGGCCATCAAGGCTTCACGGATTAAACGCTGAAGTTAGCAGTGCAGTGGTGGGTCTGTGGAAAGACCCGGCTGCATGCGAATTGCTGGCCGCAACACTGGCCTGGCCTCACTTGCAGCGGGCGCCCTGTTCTGGCGTGATCAGCGGCGAAAGCGCAATATCCAAGGCAGCGCGACGCTGGCCCAGCGCACGAGGCGGCTGGGGCCAAGTGCCATTGCAGCGCCTGCCAAAGCGACCACTGCCGCTGGATGCTGCTTGGCAAATGCCACACAGCGCAGTACGAGTGAATCGTCGCCAATTCCAGCAGCACCGGCCTCCGCAGCGCTGTTGGCTTGCGCATAGGCCTTGCGGCGGGCCTGAATCCGTTCCCGTTGCGCAGCAATCCGATGGAGGATCTTTTGCTGTGCAGGCGTGGCAGGCCCCTGAGGCTCCTCTGGATGCATAGAAGGGGTTGGGTCACTCATAGCATATCCTTGATGTCACGCCAGTCCTGCGCAAGCTCGCGGCGCGTTAAAGGAAATCCGTCTTCCGCCCGCTGTACGCTGCGCAGTAGCGCGACGAGCAGGCCAAGCCAAGCGGCCAACCAAACCCCGGCCACCACCCAGCCCGCAACGCTGCGGTACGGGGTGTCCCAAAACTGGACGAGCACGGCCATGGAAACCATGACCATGCTCACCACGGTCAATCCAGCCACCGCCATGGCCAGCACCAATACGCGCCGGATGTAGCGTTTCTGGTCTTGCCACTCCAGCTTGGCCAGCTCCATGCGATCTTCCACCGCGATGGCGCCTTCGATCGCCGCCACGCGCCAACGGGCGACGATCACATCCAGCCCTAACAAAGCCAGCCAATTCATAGCATGCCGTAGATCGAAAGAGTGGAAGCCACCGCGCTTTAACGGCGAGCCAGCAAAAAGCCCACGAGGGCGCCGACAGCCAAGGCGGCACCGGCCACGCGCCAAGGTTCGTCATGGGCGTAGCGGTCGGCAGCAATCGCTGCGTCCTTGGCTTGGCGAGCGGCGTCTTGCGCTGCACGAATGGCGGATTCACGGGCGGAGTGGATGCCGTCGTCCAGGCGTTGACGCAGCAGCTTGATCTCGGGAACGACGTCCAGGTCTTTGTTGGCCAGCAAGCCGCGCAAGTCAGACACCAGTTTCTCCAGTTCGCCTTGAGTGGTGAAGTGTTCAGATGTGTTCATGGCATTTCCTTTTTAAAAAGACAAGTTGAGACCTAAACCTGCAAAGCACCAACGGTGTCCGCATTGGATGCTGACATCAATGAGGTAACCATTGGAAGTGTCCGTGTGAAAGCATCTTAGCGCCGCTACACCCTGCCAGCCTGTAGGACATCGTCGCGTAGGGTTACAAACTTTGCAGGGAGTTGATCACCCACCCTGGCCGAGTAACTCTGCAACATGGTCAGCAATTGCCAGTGAACTGGTCAAGCCAGGGGATTCGATGCCGAAGAGGTTCACCAGGCCCGCGATGCCATGGTCTTGAGGGCCCTGGATACAGAAATCAGGCGCAGGCTCTCCGGGGCCATGAATTTTGGGCCTGATGCCCGCATAGCCGGGGACCAATGCACCGTCGGGCAGCGCAGGCCAATATTTGCGCACTTCGGCGTAAAACGCATCGCCCCGGCGAGGATCGACTACCAGGTCATCTGCGGAGTCCACCCACTGCACATCTGGCCCAAATTTGGCCTGCCCGCCCAAGTCCAGCGTCAGATGTACGCCCAAGCCCGCCGCCTCGGGCACAGGGTAAACCAAATGGCTGAAGGGGGCCTTGCCAGAGAGGGTGAAGTAGTTGCCTTTGGCAAACCGTGGCTCGGGCACATGAACCGGATCCAAGCCGGCAAATTGCCGCGCAAGTTGAGGGGCGTGCAGCCCCGCCGCATTGATGAGCAAGCGGGTTCTCAAACGGGTACCATCAATCGCTACTAAATCAATAGCGCCTTGCGTAATACCGGCGTGCGCCAAGGCCGAATTCAATGCAACAAGCCCCCCCGCGTTCTCCAGGTCCCCCTGCAGCGACAACATCAGCCCGTGGCTGTCGATGATGCCGGTGCTGGGCGAAAACAAGGCAGCGACGCATTCCAGCGCGGGTTCCATGACCTGCGCCTGGGCTCGATCCAGCCATTGCAAGTCCGTGACACCATTGCTGAGCGCACGGTCGTAAATGCTTCGGAGGCCTTCGCGCTGCTCATCTGAAGTAGCCACCAGCAACTTGCCGCACCGCCGGTGCTCCACGCCACGCTCCTGGGCATAGGCATAAAGCTGCTGACGGCCTGCAACGCACAAGCGCGCCTTGAGCGAGCCGGTGGGGTAATAAAGGCCCGCATGGATGACTTCGCTGTTGCGGGAACTGGTACCTGTGCCGATGGCATCTGCAGCTTCCAGCACCATCACTTCGAGCCCTTGCAAAGCAAGTTTTCGCGCGATAGCCAAACCCACTACACCCGCCCCGACCACCACACATTCCACTTGATCCATCGTTCCTCACCTTTTCTGTGGGTTCTGCTGTTTGTGGCTGCGGTCTCACCGATCCGCTTCAAAGCCGTGAATGACCTGGAGGGCGTTGGCCCCCAGCTCGGTGGCTGCATACCCACCTTCCAGCACCAGGACTGTCGGCAAGCCCAGGGCTGCCAACCTGCGGCCCAGGGTTGAGAAGTCTTCCGTGGTCAGCGCAAATTGCGAGATGGGATCACCCACATAGGTGTCCAGCCCCAACGACACCACCAAGGCATCGGGAGCATATTGAGAAATGCGAATGCAGGCCGCATCTAGGGCCGCAAACCACTTCGCGACGGAGCTGCCTGCGGGCAGCGGCAGGTTCAGGTTGAAACCCAACCCGGCGCCCTCGCCCTGCTCATCCGCATGCCCCAGATAAAAAGGATATTCGGTCAGCGGGTCGCCATGGATGCTGATGAAAAGCACATCTGCGCGCTGGTAGAAGATGCTCTGCGTGCCGTTACCGTGGTGGTAGTCCACGTCGAGCACAACCACCCGTTTGGCTCCTTGGTCTAACAAAGTCTGGACGGCCACCGCTGCGTTGTTCAGAAAGCAGTAGCCGCCCATGAAATCAGGGCCGGCATGGTGGCCCGGTGGTCGGGTGCAGCAAAATGCTGCGGGCGCGCCTGCGGCTATGCGCATGGCGGCACTGGCTGCGGCATCTGCGCCCGCTTTGGCGGCTTCCCAAGTGCCTTGGGCCAAGGGCGTTCCGTTGTCCATCGAGTAGAGGCCCAGCTTGGCAATGAAGTTGGTGGGTTCCACATCACTGCGCAATGTGCGCACGGGCCAGACCGATGGGAATGGTTGCGTGGTGGCGTTGACCGGGTCCAGCGCCACCCACTGCACCCAGGCGGATGCCAAAAAGTCGAGGTAGCGCTGACTATGTACCTTTTTTAGCGCTCCTGTGGCATCTGTGTCGGGGGCCAGCAGCTTGTAGCCCGCCTGGCGCAGTGCCTGCTCCACGTAATCGGCGCGCGCGGGTTTCTCAAAGCAGTCCACGCGATTGCCACGAAAAAACTCGTGTGCCGGCGCGTGCAGGTGATGTAGTGGGTTATGAAAGCTGATCATGTGGTGGCTCCGCCGCGATTGGCACCCAGTAGCCCTTCTGAGCAGGCGTGCATCTGGTGCAAAACGAAAGCGAACATTTGTTGAGACAGGCGCTTGATCATTGTGCCTGCAACCTGCCCCTGTCCCGAGCACGCCAACGTGTCTCTGTGAAGACACAAAGAAAAAAGCGCCTTGCAATGCTGCAAGGCGCTTTTGAATTTGGTGGGTGATACATGGATCGAACATGTGACCCCTGCCGTGTGAAGGCAGTGCTCTACCGCTGAGCTAATCACCCGTTGCGCTGCCCCAAGATTTGGGCAACACATCAATCAAAACTGCAAATGGTGGGTGATACATGGATCGAACATGTGACCCCTGCCGTGTGAAGGCAGTGCTCTACCGCTGAGCTAATCACCCGTTGCGCTNNNNACATGTGACCCCTGCCGTGTGAAGGCAGTGCTCTACCGCTGAGCTAATCACCCGTTTGCGTCAAGCCTTAGATTATGGCACAAATTAAACGGTCGCCGACAATTTTCGCCAAATTGTTTTGCCACCGCTGGATTTATCGATCTGCGTCATGACGTCTTCATGCGCGGCCAATTCCTGCTCATTGGCCGTGATGACCTGCAGCGTGAAACGGCTCAGGTCGACTTGTGCCGAGGCTCCGCCCTCCGCGCCTTCCTGCGCGTCGTCCACGATGAGCAACGCATCCTGGCCGCGGGTCAGGTTGATGTAGACGTCGGCCAACAGTTCTGCGTCCAGCAAGGCTCCGTGCAGCGTGCGGCCCGAGTTGTCGACGCCAAGGCGGTCACACAGTGCATCCAGGGAGTTGCGCTTGCCCGGATACATCTCCTTGGCCATGGCCAGGGTGTCCGTGATGCTGGCCACATAGGTGCTGAAGGGCGCCCGCCCGGTCAACTCCAGTTCCTTGTTGAGGAAGCCCACGTCGAACGCCGCGTTGTGGATGATGATCTCGGCGCCCTGCAAATAGTCCAAGATTTGGGGGGCCACATCGGCGAACTTCGGCTTGTCCTTCAGGAACTCGTTGCTGATGCCGTGAACCTTGAGCGCATCTTCATGGCTGTCGCGCCCTGGGTTGAAGTACAGGTGCAGGTTGTTGCCCGTGAGCTTGCGGTTGAGCAGCTCCACGCACCCCAATTCGATGATGCGGTCACCACCCTCGGCCGAAAGGCCGGTGGTTTCCGTGTCCAGAACAATCTGGCGGGACATCAGTGGTTTTCCTTGGCGTGGTTGATCGTGTACTTGGGAATCTCGATGACCAGGTCTTTCTGGGCCAGGATGGCCTGGCACGACAGGCGCGACTGCGGCTCCAGACCCCACGCGCGATCCAGCAGGTCTTCTTCCTCTTCTTCCGCTGCGTTCAAAGAAGCCAGCCCCTCGCGCACGATCACATGGCAGGTGGTGCAGGCGCAACTCATATCGCAGGCGTGCTCAATGTTGATCTGGTTGTCCAGCAAAGCCTCGCAAATGGATGTACCTGCGGGGGCCGTGATTTCGGTACCTGCTGGGCAGTATTCTGGATGGGGAAGAATTTTGATGACGGGCATGGCGTCTGGTTCAGTGCTTGAAATTAGAGGGATTGGACATTCTTGCCGGCCAGTGCCTGCTGAATGCCACGGTTCATCCGTTGTGCAGCAAAAGGCTCGGTGCCTTTGGCCAACGCTTCGGTCGCCGCTTCGATGACTGCTGCATCCTCCGCTTGGAGCTGATCGCGCAGGGCCTGCATCAGCGCGTTGATGCCAGCACGCTCCTGCGCTGTGAGCAGATCGCCATCGGCATCCAGTGCACTTTGGGTGGCCATCAGCATGCGGTCCGCGTCTACCCGGGCTTCCACCACGGCGCGGGCGCGCATGTCTTGCGCAGCGGTGGCAAAGCCGTCTTGCAGCATGCGCGCGATTTGCTCATCCGAGAGGCCATACGAGGGCTTCACATCAATGCGCGCTTCCACACCACTGCCCTGCTCTTTCGCACTGACGGACAAAAGGCCATCCGCATCCACCGTGAACGTCACCCGAATGCGGGCGGCACCGGCAGCCATGGGCGGAATGCCCCGCAGTTCGAAGCGCGCCAGGCTGCGGCAGTCTTGCACCAGATCGCGCTCACCTTGCACCACATGGATGGCAAGGGCGGTTTGCCCATCTTTGTAGGTGGTGAAATCCTGTGCCTTGGCCGTGGGGATGGTTTCATTGCGAGCCACGATCCGTTCCACCAGGCCACCCATGGTTTCAATGCCCAGCGACAGCGGGATCACGTCCAGCAACAGCAAGTCGCCTGCGGTGTTGTTCCCTGCGAGCTGGTTGGCCTGGATGGCTGCGCCAAGCGCCACGACCTCGTCAGGGTTCAGGTTGGTCAGTGGCTCACGGCCGAAAAATTCGGCCACAGCACGTTGCACCTGCGGCATGCGGGTCGAGCCGCCCACCATCACCACGCCCTTCACTTCTTCACGTTCAAGCTGGGCGTCACGCAGTGCTCTACGCACGGCTGCCATGGAGCGCGCGGTGAGAGCTGCAGTGGCCGCATCGAAATCTGCGCGATTCACATCAAATTGCACGTTACCGCCCGACAGATCAGCGCTAAACGCTACTTTTTCTGTAGCAGTCAAGGCTTCCTTGCAAGCGCGCGCTGCCAGCCGAATGGCTGCTTTGTCTGCAGGGCTCTGGACCGTGCAGCCAGTTTGGGCCACCACCCAATCGGCCAACGCCGCATCGTAGTCGTCCCCCCCCAAGGCAGAATCGCCGCCGGTGGCAATCACTTCGAACACACCCTGCGTCAGGCGCAGGATCGAAATATCGAAGGTACCGCCGCCCAGGTCATACACCGCGTACACACCCTCGCTGGCATTGTCCAGCCCGTAGGCAATGGCAGCGGCAGTGGGTTCGTTGATAAGGCGCAGCAGATTGATGCCTGCCAGCTTGGCTGCATCCTTGGTCGCCTGGCGCTGGGCATCGTCGAAGTAAGCAGGCACCGTGATGACAGCGCCGTACAAATCATCGTTGAAGGTGTCTTCGGCCCGGTAGCGCAGCGTTGCCAGGATCTCGGCGCTGACCTCTACGGGGGTTTTTACGCCGTCGGCCGTGGAAATGCTGACCATGCCGCCTTCTGCTGGCTGCACAAATTCGTAGGGCAATTGTCCAGCTTGTGCCACATCTTGCAAACCGCGGCCCATGAAGCGCTTGACCGACGCAATCGTGTTGCCCGCATCACTGGCCTGGGCGGCAACAGCCTGGTAGCCAATCTGGCGCCCACCTTGCCCCAGATAACGCACTACGGAGGGGAGTAGCACGCGTCCTTCGCTGTCGGGCAGGCATTCAGCCACGCCGTTGCGAACGGCTGCCACCAGGGAGTGCGTGGTTCCCAGATCAATACCCACCGCAATGCGGCGCTGATGGGGGTCGGGGGACTGTCCGGGCTCGGAGATCTGCAAAAGCGCCATGGAATTCTTGTGTTCTACGTGAGTGACCCTGGCGCGTTGGCCAAAGGTCGATAAGGTAACAGCTGCTATTGTCCCAGTTGCTCGCGTCGGCGATCGATGTCGTCGGCAAATCGCGCAATGAACATGAGGGCTCTCACTTGCTGCGCGGCCGCCGGGTAATCGCCTTGTTGGTCGATCAGCGCTTCACACCGCGCCAAACCTGCTTTGCGGGCCTGCATGACCTCATCTTCCAGAGCATCCACAGCAGCAGGGGTGGAGGCATCTTCCAGGGCTTCGCGCCATTCCATTTGCTGCATCAGAAACGCAGGGGGCATGGCGGTGTTGTCGTGGGCCTGGATAGACGCCCCATGGAGCTCGCACAGGTAGGCTGCGCGCCGCAGCGGATCTTTCAAGCGCTGGTACGCCTCGTTGATGCGCACTGACCACTGCATCGCCACCCGCTGGGCTGCGACACCTTGCGCCGCAAATTTGTCGGGGTGGGCTTCTTTCTGGAGTTCTTTCCAGCGGGCATCCAGGGTCGCCCGGTCTTGAGCAAAGCGCTCAGGTACACCAAAGAGTTCAAAGTCATTGGATTGCAGGTTCATGCTGCAGTGCTCGCAGAAAGATCAGTCGTGCTCAAGAAAAAACCGCCAACACACAGTGCGCTGGCGGTTTCATGGGGGACAGCCAAGCCGGAAGGCCTGTGTGTCAAACGCGGAAGCTCTCTCCACAGCCGCAGCGGTCGCGCTCGTTGGGGTTGTTGAACTTGAACCCTTCGTTGAGGCCTTCACGCACAAAATCCAACTCTGTCCCGTCGATGTAGGCCAAGCTCTTGGGGTCGATCAACACCTTGACGCCGTGGTTCTCAAAGACCACGTCCTCAGGCTCCGACTCGTCCACGTACTCCAGCTTGTAGGCCAAGCCCGAGCAGCCAGTGGTCTTGACTCCAAGGCGCACACCCAGGCCCTTGCCGCGGCGGGCAAGGTACCGGCTGACATGGCGTGCCGCCGCTTCTGTGAGGGTAATGGCCATTGCTTCAGGCTGCAGGGGTAGCGTGCTTGGCTTTGTAATCGTTCACGGCTGCCTTGATGGCATCTTCCGCGAGGATGGAGCAGTGGATCTTCACGGGCGGCAGCGCCAACTCTTCAGCGATCACGCTGTTCTTCAGGGCCGCTGCTTCGTCCAGGGTCTTGCCCTTCACCCACTCCGTCACCAGCGACGAAGAAGCAATGGCAGAGCCGCAGCCGTAGGTCTTGAAGCGCGCGTCTTCAATCACGCCCGTCTGGGGGTTCACCTTGATCTGCAGCTTCATCACGTCACCGCAGGCAGGCGCACCCACCATGCCGGTGCCCACCGACTCATCACCCTTGTCGAAAGAACCCACGTTACGGGGGTTCTCGTAATGGTCAACCACTTTTTCAGAATAAGCCATGGCAAGTCCTCTTAGGTCGTTTCGGGGCGCGATCAGTGCGCAGCCCACTGGATGGTGCTGAGATCGACGCCATCCTTGTACATCTCCCACAGGGGGCTGAGTTCACGCAGACGGGCTACGTTTTCGCGGATGGTGGAGATCGCGTAATCAATTTCTTCTTCGGTCGTAAAACGGCCGATGGTCATGCGCAGGCTGCTGTGTGCCAGCTCGTCGCTGCGGCCCAGGGCGCGCAGCACATAGCTAGGCTCAAGGCTTGCCGAGGTACAGGCAGAGCCCGAAGACACAGCCAGACCCTTGATACCCATGATCAACGATTCGCCTTCGACGAAGTTGAAGCTCATGTTCAGGTTCTGCGGCACACGGCGCTCCATGCTGCCGTTGATGAACACTTGCTCGATGTCCTTCAGACCGTCGAGCAGACGCTGCTGCAAGGCGCGGGCCTTGGCATTGCTCTCGGCCATTTCTTCCTTGGCGATGCGGAAGGCTTCACCCATACCCACGATCTGGTGCGTAGGCAAGGTGCCCGAGCGCATGCCGCGCTCGTGACCACCACCATGCATCTGGGCTTCCAGACGCACGCGAGGCTTGCGGCGCACGTAGAGGGCGCCCACGCCCTTGGGGCCGTAGGTCTTGTGGGCGGTCATGCTCATCAGGTCGATGGGCAGCACGTTCATGTCAATCTCGACGCGGCCTGTGGCCTGCGCTGCATCCACATGCAGCAAGATGCCCTTATCGCGGCAGAGGGCGCCGATCGCAGGAATGTCCTGGATCACACCGATTTCGTTGTTCACGAAGAGGATGCTGATCAGGATGGTGTCAGGGCGGATGGCAGCCTTCAGGGCGTCCATGCTCACCAGGCCATCTTCCTGCACATCCAGGTAAGTCACTTCAAAACCTTGGCGTTCCAGTTCACGCATGGTGTCCAGAACAGCCTTGTGTTCTGTCTTGAGCGTGATCAGGTGCTTGCCCTTGCCTTTGTAGAACTGGGCAGCGCCCTTCAGGGCCAGATTGATCGATTCAGTAGCGCCACTGGTCCACACGATTTCACGGGGGTCCGCACCGATCAGGTCGGCCACTTGGGCGCGCGCCTTCTCCACGGCCTCTTCCGCTTCCCAGCCCCAGGCGTGGCTGCGGGAAGCGGGGTTCCCAAAGTGCTCGCGCAACCAGGGGATCATCGCGTCCACCACGCGAGGGTCCACGGGGGTGGTGGCGCCGTAGTCGAGATAAATAGGAAAGTGTGGGGTCATGTTGATGGCTGGCTCAGTAGCGTTTCTGGCTGGCAGCAAAAACGGTTGTCAAAAACAGGTAAACGTACAGGGCGATGCTGGCCTTGAAGGCCGCGCACATCGCATGGCTGTCAGGATTTGGCGAATGCGTTGCCCAGCGCGAACACGGAGTTCGGGGCGTTCACGCGGATCGGTTTGACCACAGGCGTGGTGGAAATAGCGCGGCGCACGATGGGCTTGTCTTCAATTTGCACGCCCTTGGCAAGCTGCTCGTCCACCAGCTTTTGTAGCGTGACGGAGTCCAGAAACTCCACCATGCGCTGATTCAGCGAAGCCCACAGCTCGTGGGTCATGCAACGGCCAGCTTCACCCAGGCAGTTCTCTTTGCCGCCGCACTGTGTGGCGTCGATAGGCTCGTCCACCGAGACAATGATGTCAGCCACGGTGATCTCACCAGCCTTGCGGGCCAGCGTGTAGCCGCCGCCGGGGCCGCGGGTGGACTCGACCAGTTCATGACGGCGAAGTTTGCCGAACAACTGTTCAAGATAAGAAAGGGAGATTTGCTGGCGCTGGCTGATGGCTGCCAGCGTGACGGGACCATTGTTTTGGCGCAGGGCCAAGTCGATCATCGCGGTGACCGCGAAACGGCCTTTGGTGGTGAGACGCATGGAAAGCTCCTTGTGCTGAGGCTCGTTCGTTAAAGAAACTGCCTGCGCTGGCGAATGGTCAGCACGGGCACCGTCTCCGCCCCTTACTCCGCTCAGCCTTGCCTGTCACGGAGCCCTTCATCGTTGGGCTTTGTTGTTGAGTATTTTGTAAGAGTATATCACAAATCCCTATCGAATTGCTCAGGTTAAAAAACCAACGGGTCACAATTCCCCCTGACCCGTATTGACCTCGGCAAAGCGGATCAGGCCGTGATCGGATCGCTTCCAGGCGCACCAAAGGCGCGGTCCTTGAGTTTGGTCAGTTGATCGCGTACGCGCGCTGCCTGCTCGAACTCGAGGTTGCGAGCGTGTTCCAGCATCAGCTTTTCCAGGCGCTTGATCTCGCGCGAAATGTCCTTCTCGGACATCTCTTCCACCTGCGCCCTCTGCATGGCCTCTTGTTCCAGGCGCTCCGCGTCTTTGCCCGCTTTTTCGCTGTAAACGCCGTCAATCAGGTCTCTTACCCGCTTGACAATGCCGCGTGGCGTAATGCCGTGGGCTTCGTTGTGGGCGATCTGCTTGGTGCGCCGCCGCTCGGTTTCGTCCATGGCCTTTTTCATGGAGTCGGTGATGCGGTCGGCATACAGAATGGCCCGGCCATTCAGGTTGCGCGCCGCGCGGCCAATGGTTTGGATCAGGCTGCGCTCCGCGCGCAAAAAGCCTTCCTTGTCCGCGTCCAGAATCGCCACCAGCGACACCTCGGGAATATCCAGCCCCTCACGCAGCAGGTTGATGCCCACCAGCACATCGAACGCGCCCAGCCGCAGGTCGCGGATGATTTCCACCCGCTCCACGGTGTCTACATCACTGTGCAGGTAGCGCACCTTCACGCCGTTGTCGGTGAGGTAATCGGTGAGCTGCTCGGCCATGCGCTTGGTCAGTGTGGTGATCAGCACGCGCTCGTGCTTTTCCACGCGGATGCGGATTTCCTGCAGCACGTCGTCCACCTGATGGGTGGCGGGCCGCACCTCCACCACCGGGTCCACCAGCCCCGTAGGACGAACCACTTGATCCACGATCTGGCCAGAGTGGGTTTTCTCGTAGTCGGCTGGAGTGGCCGTTACGAAAATCGCTTGCCGCATGCGCTGCTCAAATTCCTCGAACTTGAGCGGCCGGTTGTCCAGCGCCGAAGGCAGGCGAAAGCCATATTCCACCAATGTGGTCTTGCGCGCGCGGTCGCCGTTGTACATGGCCGAAAGCTGCCCAATCATCTGGTGGCTCTCGTCCAGGAACATGATGGAGTCCTTGGGCATGTAGTCGGTCAGCGTGCTGGGCGGGTCTCCCGGCGCTGCACCAGACAGGTGGCGCGTGTAGTTTTCAATGCCCTTGCAGTGCCCTACTTCGCTGAGCATTTCCAGGTCAAACCGGGTGCGTTGCTCCAGCCGCTGGGCTTCCACCAATTTGCCGTCGGCCACCAGTTGCTGCAGGCGCTCGGCCAACTCCAGCTTGATGGTCTCCACCGCTGCCAGCACCTTGTCACGCGGGGTGACGTAGTGGCTGCTGGGGTACACGGTAAAGCGTGGGATCTTCTGCTTGACGCGCCCCGTGAGCGGGTCGAACAGCTGCAGGCTCTCGATCTCATCATCAAACAGCTCGATGCGAATGGCCAGCTCGGAGTGTTCTGCCGGGAACACGTCGATCGTGTCGCCACGCACCCGAAACTTGCCGCGCGAAAAATCGGCTTCATTGCGCTGGTACTGCATGCGGATGAGCTGCGCAATCACGTCGCGCTGGCCCAGTTTGTCCCCCACGCGCAGCGTCATCACCATGCGGTGATAGCTCTCGGGCTCGCCAATGCCGTAGATGGCCGACACGGTGGCCACGATCACCACATCGCGCCGTTCCATCAGGCTCTTGGTGCAACTCAGGCGCATCTGCTCGATGTGCTCATTGATCGCGCTGTCTTTCTCGATGAACAGGTCGCGCTGCGGCACATAGGCTTCGGGCTGGTAGTAGTCGTAGTAGCTGACGAAATACTCCACCGCGTTCTTGGGGAAGAACTCTCGAAACTCGCTGTACAGCTGTGCCGCCAAGGTCTTGTTGGGCGCAAAAACGATGGCCGGGCGGCCCATGCGGGCGATGACATTGGCCATGGTGAAGGTCTTGCCCGAGCCGGTCACGCCCAGCAGCGTCTGGAAGGCTTCCCCATCCCGCAGCCCCTCCACCAGCTTGTTGATGGCCTCAGGCTGGTCGCCAGCAGGAGGGTACGGCTGAAACAACTCAAACGGCGAGTCTGGGAAGCGGACGAACTCGCCGTCTTGCTTTTCAGGAATGACTTCGGTGATATCTGGCATGGGGCGTGGTCAACAGATGGAGCAGGCCGCCCGTTAAAATTGGCGGAACCCGGCACAGTACACCACGCCCGGATTCTTCGCTACTGACAACCTTTCAAGGATTTTCATGTCTCTGTTCACCGCCGTCGAAATGGCCCCCCGCGACCCTATCCTGGGTCTGAACGAACAATTCAACGCCGACACCAACCCCAATAAGGTCAACCTGGGCGTGGGTGTGTATTTCGACGACAACGGCAAGCTGCCTTTGCTGCAATGCGTGCAAGCCGCTGAAAAGAGCATGATGGAAAAGCCCACCGCCCGTGGCTACTTGCCCATCGACGGTATCGCTGCCTATGACGCAGCCGTGAAGGGCCTGGTGTTCGGTGCGGATTCCGAAGTCGTCAAGAGCGGCCGCGTGGCCACCGTGCAAGCCATCGGCGGCACCGGCGGCCTGAAGATTGGTGCCGACTTTCTCAAGAAGATCAGCCCCAACGCCACCGTGCTGATCTCCGACCCCAGCTGGGAAAACCACCGTGCGCTGTTCACCAACGCCGGTTTCACCGTTGACACCTACCCCTACTTCGACCAGAGCGCCAACGGCGGCCTGGGCGGCATCAACTTCGACGGCATGCTGGCCAAGCTGAAGGCAGCCGCCGCCGGCACCATCGTGCTGCTGCACGCCTGCTGCCACAACCCCACCGGCTACGACATCACCCCCGCCCAGTGGGATCAGGTGATTGCCGTGGTGAAGGAACGCAACCTCACCGCCTTCCTGGACATGGCGTACCAAGGCTTCGGCTACGGCATTGCTGAAGACGGCGCCGTGATCGCCAAGTTCGTGGCTGCTGGCCTGAACATCTTCGTGTCCACCAGCTTCTCCAAGAGCTTCAGCCTGTACGGCGAGCGCGTGGGCGCACTGAGCGTGGTCGGCAGCAGCAAGGAAGAAACCGACCGCGTGCTCAGCCAGCTCAAGATCGCCATCCGCACCAACTACTCCAACCCACCCACCCACGGTGGCGCCATCGTGGCCGCCGTGCTGGGCAACCCCGAGCTGCGCGCCCTGTGGGAAAAGGAGCTGGGCGAAATGCGCGTGCGCATCAAGGCCATGCGCCAAAAGCTGGTTGATGGCCTGAAGGCCGCCGGCGTGACCAAGGACATGTCCTTCATCACCACCCAGATCGGCATGTTCAGCTACTCCGGCCTCTCTAAGGACCAGATGGTGCGCCTGCGCACGGAATTCGGCGTGTACGGCACCGACACCGGCCGTATGTGCGTGGCCGCCCTGAACAGCAAGAACATCGACTACGTCTGCCAAGCGATTGCCAAGGTCATCTGATCTACCCCCTTGCGCTTGACCACAACAAAAAACCGCCTTCGGGCGGTTTTTTGCTTTTTATGCCTCTAGCGCTCATCCATCAAGCGCCAGCAGCTATCAATTCAATAGCTAACCCCACAACACAGATCGCATGGAGATCGACGCCGACTGGTAGCCCGTGTTGAAGAACCGGGGCATTTCGGAGGGCTGCACGGCCCCTGCGGCATACAGCAGCGGCAAGTAGTGCTCGTGCGTGGGGTGGGCTTGCTTGGCCACCGCGCCCAAGTCCATGAAGCTCGGTAGCGCCGCCAGTTGGCCCTTCTTGATCTGGTCTTGCACCACGGTGTCGAACTCTGTGGCCCAGTCATATGCCTCGTTGGCGGCGGTTCCACGGCGGGTGGCGCGCAGGTTGTGCACGATGTTCCCGCTGCCCACAATCAGCACGCCCCGCTCGCGCAGGCGCTGAAGCTGCTGGCCCAGCGCATAGTGCTCGGCAGGCGGGCGGCTGTAGTCCATGCTCAATTGCAGCACCGGTAACAATTTATGTATAACCCTTTGAAGGAGGCTGCGGGCAAAGTTCCGCAATCCCCAGCGATCACTCCCCCTACCCGCCCTTTCAACCGCCGCATGCCACCCATGTCCTCTTCCGCTCCCCAGCCGCTGAACGGCACCCGCGTTCTGAGCCTTGCGCTGAATCTGCCCGGCCCAGCCGCCCTCATGCGCTGCGCGCGCATGGGCGCCGCATGCACCAAGCTCGAACCCCTGGCCGCCGCGCCCCACACCAGCGCAGACCCCATGGCGCTTTACAGCCCACAGGCTTACACCGACATGCACCAGGGCATTCGCGTGGTGCAGGCCCACCTCAAAACCGAGGAAGGCCAGGCTGCCCTGCACGCCGAGCTGGAGTGCACGGACGTATTGATCACCTCCTTCCGCCCCTCCGCCCTCACCAAACTTGGCCTGGGGTGGGATGCCTTGCACACCCGCTACCCGCGCCTGTCCCTGGTGCGCATCGTGGGTGCCGCGGGTGAACGGGCCGAAGAGCCCGGCCACGACCTGACCTACCTGGCCGACGCTGGCTTGGCCACGGGCACGGAAATGCCCCCCACGCTCTACGCCGACATGGGCGGGGCCCTGATGGCGAGCGAGGCCGTGCTGCAAGCCCTGCTGGTTCGCACCCAAACCGGCCAGGGCACCTTGCTGGAGGTGGCACTGGCCGACACCGCCGCCTGGCTGGCCCAGCCCCGGCACTGGGGCCTGACCACGCCCGACGGCGATGTGGGCGGCGCCCACGCTGGCTATCGCATCTACCCCTGCGCCGATGGCCGCGTGGCCGTGGCCGCGCTGGAACCCCACTTTGCTGCCCGCCTGTGCGCAGCCGCAGGGCTGCCCGCCGTGGGCGACGGGCCCACCTTACGCGCCCCTGCCACGCACGAGGCGGTGGCGAATTTCATCCGCACCCAAACCCGCGCGCAACTGGACGCGCTGGCGCTGGCCCAGGACATTCCACTGCACACGCTGGCGTGAAAGGCTGAGCGCAACCCATGCAAAAGACAGGGCAAATCACCCGCTGGGATGCCGAGCGCGCCTTCGGCTTCATCCGCAGCCCAGACTCTGTGGCCGATGTGTTTTTTCATCTGCGCGACTTTCAAGGCCCTGCCGCACCGCGCATGGGCATGGCGGTGGTTTTTGAAGAAATCCATGTGGGCGGCAAAGGGCCACGGGCCATGGCGGTGCGCCCCAGTGCGCAGGCGGTGGGCGCGCCGGGCCGCGCAGCCGACCCGCGCGGTGCCCGTAGCGCCGCCTCGCGCGAAGCACCCCAGTCTGCGCGCCGAGGCCCTTCCGCTGCGCAGCGCACCACCGGGGCACACCCGCGCGCGGCCTCGCGGCCAGCTGCCCAGGTGCGGTGGCGTACCCAGCGGGTAACGTCCTTGCCTGCCGGGGAACTACTGCTCATCAGCGCTATGGCTGTGGTGTGGATGGCCATGCTGGCCTGGGCCGTTTGGGCACAGCGCCTACCCCTGTGGGCGGTGGGTGTAGCCCTGGGGCTGAACCTGTTCACTTTTTTGGTCTACGCCTCTGACAAAAGCGCAGCGCAGCGTGGCATGTGGCGCACCAAGGAAAGCCATTTGCACCTGCTGGCCTTGGTGGGTGGCTGGCCAGCCGCCTGGCTGGCGCAGCAAACGCTGCGGCACAAGTCTCAAAAAGCAGCGTTTCGCGCCGTCTACGCCCTGACGGTGGTGGCGCATTGCGGCGCCCTGGCAGCCTGGCTGCTGGGGCTGGTTGGATGAGCTGACTTGGGTGGCAAGCCCGGGCAGAGTGAGCACGCAAGCACTTCAAAAATCATAGCTGCTAGCGCTTGATGGATGGGCGCTAGAGGTAATTTTGATGGGAATCTCGGATACCGAGTGCTGCGTTCCCCGCAGTTCGCAGTCAAACCGCTGGCTGACACCCGAAGGGCCCCGGCGCCTACACCCAGCCTTCTACGCACAGGCTTCAATGGCAGTGTTTTCAACACCACGGGAACCGCTCCATGAAGCCACTCATCCTCGACTCCAGCATGACCAACATGTCCGGCGTGTTCTACCCCACCGGCCATGTGTTTGCGCTGTTCCCCGATGAGGACTGCGCGCGCCAGGCGGCCGCCGCGCTGCACAGCGCCCGCCATCAGGGCGAGCTGGCACACGCCAGCCCTGAATTCATCCTGCAAGAAATCGTGCGCACGTTGGGGGGCACCGACATTCCCCTGCCCTCAGTGGGTGCGGAAGGCGACATGGTACGGCGCATTGCCGACCTGGCGGGCACCGGTCACCACGGTGTGCTGATCTGCATGGCCGACAAGGACGCACCCGAACGTGTGGTGGCGGCCATTGCGCCCGAGGGCGCCGCTGCGGCGTTTTACTACCGCACGTTCATCATTGAAGACCTGGTGCCACAGGCGCCGGAGCAGGAAAGCCAATCAGTGGTGGTGGGAACACACGCGGGGCCGGTCTAGCGGAGCCGCGCGCGACCCGCCCCATCAACGTGGCTTGCGGGCTGCTGCCTTGAAGGACGGCTTGCCGCTGCCCGTCACCCGGGGTGGAAGGCCCGTGTGCTGCGTCAGCAATCGGCCCTTTTGGGGCTGACCCGGCTTGGCGGCCTGCCCCTGCGGCTTGGCCGCTGCAGCCTTTTGCCCCACGGGGGTGGAGTTCTTGCTGCGCGCACTTTGGTAGCCGCCGTCCGTCAACGGCTGGAAGGTCGGAATCAGGTGGTGCTTGCCGTTGCCGATCAGATCCGCGCGGCCCATGGCCTTGAGCGCTTCGCGCAACAGCGGCCAATTGTTGGGGTCGTGGTAGCGCAAGAACGCCTTGTGCAGGCGGCGGCGCTTTTCACCGCGCACGATATCCACCGTCTCTTCCGCCTCGTCGCGCATCTGGCGGCGCACACGGGTCAGGGGGTTGCGGCCCGAGTGGTACATGGCCGTGGCCGTGGCCATGGGGCTGGGGTAGAAGGTCTGCACCTGGTCGGCACGAAAGCCGTTCTTTTTCAGCCAGATGGCGAGGTTCATCATGTCCTCGTCGCTAGTGCCAGGGTGCGCAGCGATGAAGTACGGGATCAGGAACTGCTTTTTGCCCGCCTCTTCGCTGAACTTCTCGAACATCTGCTTGAACTTGTCATAGCTGCCGATGCCCGGCTTCATCATCTTGGTGAGCGGGCCCTGCTCGGTGTGTTCGGGCGCAATCTTCAGATAGCCGCCCACGTGGTGCTGCACCAGCTCCTTCACGTACTCGGGCGACTTCACGGCCAGGTCGTAGCGCAGGCCTGAGCCAATGAGAATCTTCTTGATGCCCTTCAATGCACGGCCACGGCGGTAGATCTTGATCAGCGGGCCGTGGTCGGTCGTGAGGTTCTGGCAGATGCCCGGGTACACGCAGCTGGGCTTGCGGCAGGCGGCCTCGATCTCGGGCGAGCGGCAGCCCAGGCGATACATGTTGGCCGTGGGGCCGCCCAGGTCGGAGATGGTGCCGGTGAAGCCCTTGACCTTGTCGCGGATGTCCTCGATCTCCTGGATGATCGAATCCTCGGAGCGGCTCTGGATGATGCGGCCTTCGTGCTCGGTGATGGAGCAGAAGGTGCAGCCCCCAAAGCAGCCGCGCATGATGTTGATCGAAAACCGGATCATCTCCCACGCAGGGATCTTCGTCGCGCCGTCGTGGCTGCCGTTCTCGTCGGCATAGCTGGGGTGCGGAACACGCGCGTAGGGCAGATCGAACACATGGTCCATCTCGGCCGTGGTCAGCGGGATGGGCGGCGGGTTGATCCACACGTCGCGCGCCGTGGCGCCTTCGCCATGAGCCTGCACCAGGGCGCGGGCGTTGCCGGGGTTGGTCTCCAGATGCAGCACACGGTTGGCGTGGGCGTAGAGCACGGGGTCGCTTTTGACCTGCTCGTAGCTGGGCAGGCGGATCACGGTCTTCTCGCGCGGAGGGACCTTGAGCTTGACCTTGAGTGCGGGGTTGAGAACGAACTGGATCGGCTGGATGGCGGGATTGGGGCTATTTTGGTCGGTAGCGCTAGTGATATCTGCGGCAATCGCTACAGAATCAGTAGCACTTTCATCGTCTTTGCTGCAGGTACTGCCTTGCGCGGCGGCCTGCTCGCTGGTGGTCATGTAAGGGTTGATGTGCGCTTCCACACGACCGGGCTCATCCACGGTGGTGGAGTCGATCTCGAACCAACCTTTGCCGCTTTCATCGTCGGGACGGCGCACAAAGGCCGTGCCGCGCACGTCGGTGATTTTCTCGACCGGCTCGCGCGCAGCAATGCGGTGGGCCACCTCGACCAGCGCACGCTCGGCATTGCCGTACAGCAGCAGGTCGCACTTGCTGTCCACCACGATGGAGCGGCGCACCTTGTCGCTCCAGTAGTCGTAGTGGGCGATGCGGCGCAGGCTGCCTTCGATGCCGCCCAGGATGATGGGCACGTCTTTGTAAGCCTCACGGCAGCGCTGGCTGTAGACGATGGCGGCGCGGTCGGGGCGCTTGCCGCCCACGTCGCCGGGGGTGTAGGCGTCATCGCTACGGATCTTCCGGTCGGCGGTGTACCGGTTGATCATCGAATCCATGTTGCCCGCCGTCACGCCCCAGAACAGGTTGGGCTTGCCCAGCACCTTGAAGGGCTCGGCGCTCTGCCAGTCAGGCTGGGCGATGATCCCCACGCGAAAGCCCTGGGCTTCCAGAGTGCGGCCGATCACGGCCATGCCGAAGCTGGGGTGGTCCACATACGCGTCGCCCGTCACCAGGATGATGTCGCAGCTGTCCCAGCCCAGTTTCTCCATCTCGGCGCGGCTCATTGGCAGGAACGGGGCCGTGCCAAAGCGCTTGGCCCAGTACGGACGGTAGCTGGTCAAGGGCTTTGCGGCGCGCGCAAAAAAGGAGACGTCAACGGGGGCGTTCATGCAATGGGGAATGGCCGCCGAAGAAGCTTGGCGGCCACCGTCATATCGTGGGGAGGCCGCGATTTTACGGCGCCCGCCGGTTTTTGTCGCTGCATGGGCCGATGGCCCCTTGGCTTGGCGGCCTGTTTCTATACTGCAGGCAGCCCCATCCCTGATTCTTGCCATGACGCACCCCATGCCTCAAAGCCCCATCACCCTGCGCGCACTGGCCCCGGGCGACCTGGGCTGGGTGGTGCAGCAGCACGGTGAGGTGTACGCCCGCGAGTACGGCTGGAACGAGCAGTTTGAAGCGCTGGTGGCCGATATTGCAGCCCGGTTTGTGCGCAAGTTTCAGCCCGAGTGGGAACGCTGCTGGATCGCCGAACAAGGCGGCGAACGCCTGGGCGCCGTGTTTGTGGTGCGCAAAAGCCGCACGGTGGCCCAGCTGCGCATGTTGATCCTGGCGCCCTCGGCACGCGGCCTGGGGCTGGGGGAACGGCTCACCGACGAGTGCATCAGCTTTGCCCGAGCCAAGGGCTACAAAAAAATGGCGCTGTGGACCAACAGCTGCCTGACCACCGCCCGGCACATCTACGCACGGCGGGGATTTGTGCTGGTGAAGTCCGAGCCCTACGAAGGCTTTGGGCAGCATCTGGTGGGGGAGACCTGGGCGCTGAAGCTGTAGGCCTGCCTGCGCAGGGCAGACTGCCCCCTGATTCGCCGCCGTACACTTGCGCCCCCATGCCCTACACCCTGGCCGAACCCACCCACAGCGAACTCATCATCAAGAAAAGCCGCTTCATCGGCTGCGTGCAGCCCATGGCCGACCGTGCCAGCGCCCAGGCCGTGGTGGATGCGCTCTGGAAGCAGCACCCTGGCGCTGCCCACATCTGCTGGGCATTGCTGGCGGGTGGCCAGTCAGCCGCAGTGGACGATGGCGAACCGGGCGGAACCGCAGGGCGGCCCATGCTGGACGTGCTGCGCCACCAGGATCTGGAAGGCGTGCTGGCCACCGTGGTGCGTTACTTTGGCGGGGTGAAGCTGGGCGCGGGCGGCCTGGTGCGGGCCTACACCGATACGGTGGCACAGGCGCTGCTCACAGCCCCCAAGATCACCCTGCAACGCATGAAAACCCTGCAATGCCAGGTGCCCTACGCATTGGAAGGCATGATTCGCCGCGAAGTGGAAGCCGCAGGAGCGCAGCTGCTCGATGTGCAACACGGCTCGCTCGTCAGCCTGCAGCTGCGTTTGCCCGAAGTGCAGGCGCCAGCCTTCGTACAACGCATCAACGACCACGGGCAGGGCCGCGTGGGGTGGGTCACACCCTAGCGCAGCTCACCCAATTTGGGCTGTAGGCCTACACGCGCCCAGCCACGGGCCGCCCACACTCGCTGCTCTCACCTCAATTTGGAGAAGGGCACATGGGGGCACCCCTGGACACCATCATCATCGGCGCGGGCACTGCGGGGCTGGCGGCCCTGCGCGAGGTGCGCAAGCGCACCGACCGCTACCTCATCGTGAACGACGGTCCCTGGGGCACCACGTGCGCCCGGGTGGGCTGCATGCCTTCCAAGATGCTCATCGAGGCGGCCAGCACGTTCCACCGGCGCCATGCCTGGAATGAACTGGGTCTGCGCGGCGCCACGGCGCTGGTGGCCGACCTGCCTGCCGTGCTGCAGCGGGTGCGCACACTGCGCGATGAGCTGGTCGCCGGGGCCTTGAAGGCCACCCAGAACCTGGGCAGCGCGCAAAAGTCGGGCCGTGCCACGCTGCTGGGGCCCGGGCTGGTAGAAATTGGCGGAAAAGCCCATGCCACGCGCAGCATCATCATCGCCACCGGATCGCGCCCCCTGCTGCCCGACGCATGGCTGGCCTTTGGCGACCGCATGCTCACCACCGACACGCTGTTTGAACAGCCCACGCTCGGCCCACGCATCGCCGTGATCGGCATGGGCCCGCTGGGGGTGGAAATGGCCCAGGCCCTGGCTCGGCTGGGGCTGCAGGTGTCCGCCTTCAGCACAGGCGAGCACTTCGCGGGCATTCGCGATGCCGCCATCAACACCGAGCTGGCCCAGGTGCTCAAAGCCGACATGCGGCTGTACACCGGCGCGCCCGCCGAGCTGCGGGAGGTGGCAGGCGGCATCGAGGTGCGCAGCGGCAACCAGGCCGTGGTGGTCGATCAGGTGGTGGCGGCCATGGGGCGCACGCCCAACATCGAACACCTGGGGCTGGAAACCCTGGGCGTGCCGCTGGATGAACGGGGCCTGCCGCCCGTAGACCCGCAAACTCAGCAGATCGGCAACCTGCCCGTGTTCATGGCGGGCGATGCCAATGGCCACCTGCCCTTACTGCACGAAGGGGCAGACGAAGGCCACATCGCAGGCATCAACGCGCTGGCCAGTGCACCGCGCAAGTTCCGGCGCCGTACGCCGCTGGCCATTGTTTTTTCAGACCCGCAGGTGGCTGCCGTGGGCCGCCGGTGGGCGGACCTGGACGCCCACACCACCATCACCGGTTGCGCCAGTTTTCATGACCAGGGGCGTGCGCGCACTGCCCTGCGCAACGCGGGGCGGCTCTGCATTTACGCCGACCAAGCCACGGGCCGCCTGCAGGGCGCGGAGATGTGCACCCCGCAGGCAGAGCACATGGCACATCTTCTGGCGCTGGCGGTTCAGCAAAAACTCACGGTGCGAGATCTGCTGGGAATGCCCTTCTACCACCCCACTTACGAGGAAGGGTTGCGCACGGCCCTGCGTGATGCCGCTCGGCAACTGCCGCAGCCTGCGGATTCCGACCTGGCCACCTGTGGCGGCATCGGTGTGCCGGCACTGGAATGAGCGCGACAGATGTAACAACGGTCAAGTGCATGGCAAAAACAGCCGATAGGGCTGTGTAACCCAGCAGGAGCCCTTCATGGACGTCGCCCTCTCCAACAGCATCGTGGCCACCGCCACCAACCTTGCCAGTGCGCAGACCTCTGACGCCTTGAACATGGCAGTGCTGAAAAAAGCGCTGGACGTTCAGGCATCAAGCGCCGCCACCATGATCGACGCCATGCAGCAATCCATGCCCCAGCCCGCGCTGGCTACTTCGGGCACGCTGGGCACCCAGGTCAACACCTTCGCGTAAGAAACTGCTCAAATGGTCGGCCGGGCGCGCCCCGCACCGCCCTCAACGCAACCTGGCTGGCGACAGCCCCTGCGGCTCAACGCCTTCAGCCTCCAGCTCGGGGCCTAACGGCTCGCCCCGCAGCAATCTTTTGGCCAGCAGTGACGCGCCTGCCGCGCTCTGGATGCCGTACCCACCCTGCCCCGCCAGCCAGAAAAACCCGGGTACGTGGTTGTCCCAGCCAATCACCATGTCGCCGTCGGGCACGAACGAGCGCAGCCCTGCCCAGGTGTGCGAGGGGCGGCGGATTTGGAACGTGGTCAATTCTTCAATGTGGTAGATGCCCGTGGCCACGTCCAGCTCTTCGGGCACCACGTCGTGTGGATGGGTGGGGTCGGCATTGGCGGGCGAGCCCAGCAACTGGCCGGCATCGGGCTTGAAGTAAAAGCTCTCGTCAATGCCAATCACGGCAGGCCAATGGCTGGCGTCCATCCCCTCGGGCACGGCAAACGTGAAAGCGGTGCGCCTGCGCGGCTCCAGCCCGATGGGTGGCACGCCCGCCATGGCGGCCACCACATCCGCCCACGCGCCTGCAGCATTGACGATGGTGCTGCCCCGCAATTGCCGGCCATCGGCCAGCGCCACGTGCCAGGCATCCCCCTCTTTTCGCAAGCCCACCACCTCTGCCTGGGTCAGCACCTGCCCGCCCTGCTGGCGCAGGCCGCGCAGGTAGCCCTGGTGCAGCGCATGCACGTCGATGTCGGCCGCTTCGGGCTCGCTCATGCCAGCGGCCACGGCCTCGGGTTTCAGGCAAGGCAGCTGGGCCAGCAGCGCGGGCTTGTCCACCCACTCCACATTGGGGGATGCCGCACGGGCATCGTCGTAGGCCCGTTTGAGCAGATCCAGCTGGTCTGGCCCCGCCACGTAAATCACGCCACGCGGCGAAAGGATGGGGTCTGCGCCAAACTCCGGCGGTGGCGCGTCGTAGAACGCACGGCTGGCGCGCGTCAGGGCCTGGATGTTGGGCGTGCCATACGTGGCCATGTACAGCGCAGCCGAGCGCCCGGTGGTGTGATAGCCGGGCTGCGATTCCCGCTCCAGCAGCAGCACGCTGCTGCGCCCGTCTTGTACAAGCTGCCAGGCGATGGAAGCGCCTGCAATACCGGCGCCGATGACGATGTAGTCTGCTGTCTGCATGGGTTGCGTCGCTGTGGTGTGGTGCGTTAGGAAGGCGCCCAGCGGATGCGCTGGGGCCGCATGGGCAAATGGTAGCGCGGCGTGCGCATGCCGATGGGACAACCAAACGGCTCGCTTGTCCAGCCGGTGGACCAGGATTAGCGCTTGCGCGGTACCCTGATGGGCATCGTTCGGGTGCTGACCCGTGGCATCCATTCACCCCATCACAGGAACTGACCCATGGCACAAGTGCTCGTCGTGAAGTACGAAGCCCAGGCGGATCTGCGCATCTTCAAGGTCAAGCACCTGGCGCAGGCGGGCTGGCGCACGCAGGGGCATGTGCTGGAAGGCAAACTGGGGAAGTGAGCGGCTGCGGCCGGGGCGCGCCATTCATCGCCCCGGCCTTGCCGCAATGCGAAGGGCAACCGAGCGCTCGGCCCTGCTTTGCGGGCTAACATCGCAGGCTTGACGCGGCTTGGCTCTGCGCCGCCCGGAAAGGCCAGCCGAGTCGCAGATTTGCTCTTGATTTGATAGCTGCTTGCGCTTGATGGATAAGCGCTAGAGGCCAATTTTGCCCCAACCCATGGCCGACGCCCCTGATGTGACTGCTGCTGGCACCGACCCCGCCGCCCCCCGCCCCCAACCGCGCGACTGCGCCGATCTGTTCTGGTCCTTCACCTGGCTGGCGCTGCAAGGCTTTGGCGGCGTACTGGCCGTGGTGCAACGCGAACTGGTCGAGAAAAAACGCTGGATGACCAACGACGAGTTCGTGGAAGACTGGGCCGTGGCCCAGATCATGCCCGGCCCCAACGTCGTCAACCTCTCCATCATGATTGGCGAGCGCTACTTTGGCTGGCGCGGCGCCGTGGCGGCCCTGGCGGGCATGTTGACCTTCCCACTCATTCTGGTGCTGGCGGTGGCCGTGGTGTATGCCCAGTTTGCCTCCCAGCCCGCCGTGGCTGGCGCGTTGCGGGGCATGGGGGCGGTAGCCGCCGGGCTGATTGCTGGCATGGGCCTCAAGCTCTCGTCCACCTTGCGCAAACACCCGCTGGGCCTGGCGGTGTGCGTGGGCCTGGTCGCGCTCACGGTGATTGCCATGGCGGTGTTGCGCTGGCCCCTGTTCTGGACCTTGCCCAGCGTGGGCCTGCTCGCCTGCGTGCTGACCTGGAGAAAGATCGCCCCATGACCACCGCTGCGCCCGCCATCGTGGCCCTTTCTTCGTGGGACTGGTTGCAACTGTTCCTGTACTACCTGTCGCTGTCGCTGCTGGCGGTGGGCGGGGCCATCAGTACCGCGCCGGACATGCACCGTTTTCTGGTGGAGCGCAACGCCTGGCTCACCGATCCACAGTTCAACGCCTCCATCGCCATCGCGCAGGCCGCGCCGGGCCCCAATGTGCTGTTCATTGCCCTGCTGGGGTGGAACATCGGCATCAACGCCGGTGGCCCGGGCGCCGCAGGCTGGGCGCTGGGCCTGCTGGGCATTCTGGTGTGCATGGTGGGTGTGATGTTGCCTAGCAGCCTGCTGACCTGGCAGGCCACCCGCTGGGGGCACCGCAACCGCAACCGGCGCAGCGTGCGCGCCTTCAAGCAGGGTATGGCTCCGGTGGTCATTGGCTTGCTGCTGGCCACGGCATGGGTGCTGACACGTGCCCATGGCGCTGAAATGGTCAACTGGCCGCTGTGGGCCATCACGGCCGCCACCACCCTGCTGGTGTGGCGCACCAAGCTGCACCTGCTGTGGATGCTGGGGGCCGGCGCCGTGGCCGGGGGCATGGGCTGGATCTGAACGGCCTGGGCCGCCAGCCCTGGCCCAAGCCGGTAGCAGGGCTACCAACCTTGGGCGGGTTTACAGCGAACGCTGTCGCAGTGCCTCGTACAGGCACACACCGCTGGCCACCGAAACATTCAGGCTCTCGACCGCACCCTTCATCGGGATGGAGACCAGTTCATCGCAGGTTTTGCGGGTGAGCTGGCGCATGCCGTCACCCTCCGCGCCCAGCACCAATGCCACCGGGCCTTTGAGGTCTACCTGATAGACGGTTTTGGGCGCGTCATCGCTGGTGCCGATGCACCAGATGTTGCGTTCCTTGAGCTCGTTCAGGGTGCGCGCCAGGTTGGTCACCATGAAGTAGGGCATGGTTTCAGCCGCGCCGCTAGCCACCTTGGCCACGGTGGCGTTGATACCCACGGCATGGTCCTTGGGGGCAATCACTGCGTGTGCACCAGCACCGTCTGCCACGCGCAGGCACGCGCCCAGGTTGTGCGGGTCGGTCACACCATCCAGCACCAGCAGCAAGGGCTGCTCGACGCCTGCGGCTTCCAGGTTCTCCAGCAGCTCGTCCAGCGAGGTAATCTGGGCCACGGGCTCCACCCGCGCAGCCACGCCCTGGTGGCCGTGGCTGCCGGCCAGCTTGGCGATGCGAACGCTGTCGGCTTCGATCAGGCGGGCACCGGCCTCTTTGGCACGGTCCAGAAACTGCCGCATGCGCGCATCGCGGCGCGTGGCTTCGTAATAAATCTCGATGATCGATTGGGGCGCGGTCTTCAGGCGCACGCCCACGGCATGAAAGCCGAAGAGAACTTTGGGGGAGGACATGCGGGGATTATCGTTGCCCTGGCTCCGCCCACTTCCAGGGCCACGCAGCCAAAACGCTGGCATTTCACTTTGCGCAAAGAATTGCTATTAAATCAATAGCTGCTTGCGGTTGATGGACAAGCGCCAGGGGCAAAAAATCCATCAACCCTCAGCCACACGCCCTGCGTCGATGGTGATGCGCCGCTCACACTGCGCGGCGATAGCCCGGTCGTGGGTCACGAGCACCAGCGTGGTTCCCAATTCGCGGTTGAGTTCAAACATCAGCCGCATGATGGATTCACCCGTCGCAAAGTCCAGGCTACCGGTCGGCTCGTCGGCCAGTAACAGCGCTGGCTGCACCACAAAGGCGCGTGCCAGCGCCACGCGCTGCTGCTCGCCCCCCGATAGCACTTTGGGGTAATGCCCCAGGCGCTGGCCCAGGCCCACACGCTCCAGCATTTCGGCAGCGGCCTTGCGGGCATCGCGGCGTTCGGCCAGTTCCAAAGGCAGCATCACGTTTTCGAGTGCGGTGAGGTTGCCCATGAGCTGAAAGCTCTGGAAGACGAAGCCCACCTTTTGCGCCCGCAGGGCGGCCCGGTCGTCCTCGCTCAGCGCGAACAGGTCTTGCCCATCCAGCCGCACCGTGCCGCGTGTGGGGGTGTCCAGCCCGGCAATGATGGACAGCAGCGTGCTCTTGCCCGAGCCCGAGGCCCCCACGATGGCCGCCGTCTCCCTTGGCGCCAGACGGAAATCAATATCCCGCAAAATGTCCAGCGTCCCGGTGGAGTCCGTCACCGACTTGAACACATGCTCGACAGCAATAATGGGCGTTACGGGCAACGAGGGGGATTCAGGCATGAAAGGCTCTTTACTTTGATTCGCGATCTGCATCGGCGTCACTTTATCCTCACCGCCTCCATGGCTGCCGTCATGGGGATTTACGCGCCTGGCATCGGGGCCCAAACCACGGCGCGCGCGGCTCCCAAAGCAACCAAGGCTGCGGTCATTCTGGTGCTGGGCGACTCGTTGAGCGCCGAGTACGGTCTGCCGCGCGGCTCGGGCTGGGTGGCCCTGCTGGAAAAGCAATTGGCTGCGGACAAGATCAGCGCGTCTGTGGTCAACGCCAGCGTGAGCGGCGAAACCACCTCGGGCGGCCGCTCGCGCATAGCGGCGCTGCTCCAGCAGCACCAGCCCACCCATGTGGTGATTGAACTGGGAGGCAACGACGCGCTGCGCGGGCTGCCGCTGCAAAACACCCAGGACAACCTGACCTTCATGACCCAGGCCGCCCAGAAAGCGGGGGCCAAGGTGCTGCTGGTGGGCATGCAGGTGCCGCCTAACTACGGCACGGATTACGCCAACCGCTTTGCCGCGCTGTTCGAAACGGTGGCCAAGGCGCAGAAAGCGGCGGTGGTGCCGTTCTTCCTCAAAGGTGTGGCCGATGGAGCCGACCCCACCCGCATGTTCCAGCCCGACCGCATTCACCCCAAGGCCGAGGCCCACCCGCTCATGCTGGCCAATGTGTGGCCAGAGCTGAAGAAAATGCTGCGCTGACGCGCCAAAACAAAAAGCCCTGCAAACGCTGAAACCAGCGGTTGCGGGGCTTGTGAGCGAGACTTTGCCGGGGCGCCAGAAATAACCTTTTGCGCGCCGGGCGCAAAGTGTCAGTTGTTCGTGCCTTCACTGGGTGCTGCGGAGGGCGCTGCATCCTGCTCGCCCTCAGCGTTTCCCGTCTGCGGATCGTCCGGCCGGCGTTGTGCTTTGGCTCTCAGCTTCTCTTCTTTTTTTTGTTTTTTAGCGAGTTCGCGCTGGCGTTTTTCGTATCCGTAGTTAGGTGTTGCCAAGGTGTTTGCTTTCTGAAGTAGAGGCCCACTGTAACAGCTTGGCTTTCGGGGCCAAGGCTCAAGCCAATTCGGGCTGCATGGCAGCGGCAGGCACGCGCTGCACAGCGGCGCGGTAGGCATGCCAACTGGCATGGCCCAGCAGCGGCCCCACCAGCACCAATGCCACACTGCCTGCCCACAATGACGCGCCCACCAGCAAAGTGATGAGGGCACCCCACAGCAGCATCGTCAAGGGGTTCTCCAGCACCACGCGAATGCTGGTGATCCCAGCCGTCAGGGCATCGGTGTCGCGGTCAAGGATCATGGGAATGGACACCACCGAGGTGGAGAACACCAGTGCCGCAAACACCCCGCCCACTGCCGAGTACACCGCAACAAAGCTCCAGTTCTCAGGGTTGAACACCGCCTGCAATACGCCCGTGGTGGACGGCATGCCGGTATTGAAGAACACGGCGAACACCACCAGCGACGCCCGGCCCCACAACAACTCCAGCACGATGAGCACCAAGATCAACATGCCCATGCTGCCCATGTGGCTGTCCCAGCAGGTCAGTGACTCGCTGAGCTGTGGCGGAATGCCTGCCTCACGTCGGCGGCTGGTTTCGTACAGCCCCATCGCCAGGAAGGGCCCTACTAGCAGACAGCCACTGGCCAGGGACATCGTGTATTCCGGCCGCGTGCGGAACACCCAGCCCAGCACCATCGCCATGAACCAGAAACACAGGCCGTAAAACACTGCAATACCCGGTGCAGCGCGCAAATCCTGCATGCCCTGTGCCAGCCAGCGGAAGGGGTCTGCCAGCGTGAGGCGCTGCAGAACGATGGGGGCAGCATCGCGGGTGGGAGAAACCTCGGGGACGGGGGTGTCGGACATGGGTGGCACTGCGAGGTAAAACGAGGACTTAACCCACATCAAGTGGGCGCTGACCACACCGTAATGCAGCCCGCCATGCTTTACCACTGAGGAAACTACCACCCCGCCCCTCCCCCCGCCCTCCGCGCGCCCCTGTATCTCTGCGCAAGATGCCTGGGGGGTTCCGTGCCGTGGTGATCAGGCTGGAGTGCGCTCCATCACCTCAAGCGCCTGCGCAAGGTCGGCACGCAAATCCTGGGCGGCTTCCAGGCCAATCGCAAAGCGCACCAGGGTACCCGGCTTCAAGTGCGGTGTGGGGCCGCTGCGCATGCTCGGCAGGTGGTAGGGCACCACCAGGCTGATCGGGCCGCCCCAGCTGTAACCCAGCTTGAACAAACGCAGCGCATCGCAGAACGCATCCACCTGCGCCTGGCTGTAGCGTGCATCGATCATCACACTGAACAACCCGGCTGCCGCGCCCTGCCCCGCGTTGGCTGCGCCGCACAAGGCGCGCCAATGTTCATGGCCGGGGGAACCTTCAAGGGCCGGGTGCAGCACCTGTGCAATGGCGGGCTGGGTTTGCAGCCAGTGGGCCAATTCGCGGGCCACGCGGTCGTGCGCGGCATAGCGCAGCTCCACGCTGGGCAGTGAACGCAAAACCGCCTCCACGTCGTTCGCCCCCACCCCCAAGCCCAGCCGCATATGCGTGAGCTTGATCTTCATGTGCAAAGCGTTCGACCGGGTCATCACACTGCCCATCAGCACGTCACCACCGCCGCTGGGGTATTTGGTGAGCGCGTGGGCAGACACATCCACACCCAGAGAGCCATCGCCCAGCAAATCAAACGGGGCAAAAGCCAACCCGGCTCCCCAGGTGTTGTCGAGAGCCGTGAGGACACCCCGTTCGCGGCAAATGCGCACCTGGGCAACAAGATCAGGAAACTCCATCGTCACCGAGCCAGGGGCTTCCAGCCAGACCAGCCGCGTTTTGGGCGTGATGCGCTGGGCCAGATCGTCAGGATTCAAGGCATCGAAAAATGCGTGGGTGATGCCATAACGTGCCAGCTCCACCAAGGCAAAGTCTTTGCCCGGGCCGTACGCGTTGTCGGGGATCAGAACTTCATCGCCCGCTTTCAGCAACGCCAAACCCACGGTAGCAATGGCAGCCAGGCCACTGGGCACCAGCACGCATTCGGTGCCGCCTTCCAGCTCGCACAAACGTTCTTCCAGCAAAAAGGTGGTGGGCGTGCCGTGCAGGCCGTAGGTGTAGCCGGTCTTGTCTTTCCAATCGCGGGCGCGCATGGCGGCCACGTTGGGGAAGATGACGGTGGAGGCCTTGAACACGCCCGGTTGGGGCGCTGCAAACTCAGCGGGGGGCGTGTAAGCGTGGTGGATGAGGCGGGTGGAGATTTCGGATGCAGGGGCTGGTGCTTTCATGCGTGCATGTTAGCGCCACCTGCACCGACCCATGGCAGTCTTTAACCGCCAGAAATCACCAGCAAATTCGTCACGGAAGTGACGCCCTTGATGCTCCTGGCGATGGTCTGTGCGCGGTCTTTGGCGGCCAGGTTGGGCGCAGGGCCATTAAGGGTGACAGCACCGTTTTGGGTGTCCACGTTGATCTTGACGGCACTTAGATCCGGGTCCTTGGCCAGCCCGGCAGACACCTGGGCGGTGATGGTCGCGTCGTCCACCTTGTCCATCGCGGTGTTGGCGGCCTGCTTGGCAGATTCACCCAGGTCCTTTGCCATGGCTTCAGCACGCTCAGCGCTTTGGTCCATGCGGGCATCGGCCTTGTCCATGGCAGCCTCGGTTTTCGCCCTGGCATCTGCCGCAGCTTGCTCTGTCTTTTCGACAGCAGAGTCCAGGCGCTGCCCCACGGTGGGCTCTTCGTTGCGGCCACAGGCGGTCAAGCCCAGGGCCAGCGCGCTCACGGCCAGAATGGAGGCGATGCGCGCACCCTTGCTGAATTGGGAGCGAGAGGTGGTGACTTTCTGTGGGTTCAATCCGGTGATGTTCATGACAAGTTCCTCGTGATGACAAAGATGGACAGACTGTAGGCAGGCCTGGCCCACGGCCGTGTGGGATGCCTGCCAAAACCGTGTAGGACGCGGCTGAAGCCACGCGTCAGCCCAAGAACGCGTCCGCTCAGCGGATCGATGTGTGCCGCCACCGGCAAAAGAGAGTCCCTCACGCACACCGAGAAGGCTGCTACAACGACAATCCCTCCCCATGCTGCGCACCGTTCTCCGATCCTGGCTCCCGTTTTTATCCTGGCCTCGGCCATCTGCCTCTTTGCTGCGTGGTGAGTTCCTGGCAGGCATGACGGTGGGCTTGATGCTGGTGCCCCAAGGGGTGGCCTATGCTGCGCTGGCGGGTATGCCGCTGATCACAGGCATTTACGCATCGCTGCTGCCCGCCTTGGTGGCTGTGCTGTTCAGCTCCTCCACCCGCCTTGGAGTGGGCCCCACGGCGCTGACCAGTCTGCTCATCGGGGCTTCGCTCACGGGCCTTGCCGAGCCGGGCAGCGCTCAATGGGTTCAGATGGCGGTGTGGATCGCGCTGCTGTCAGGTGCCTTGCAGTGCGTGATGGGGCTGGCCCGCTTTGGCTGGGTGGTGAACATCGTCACGTCGCCGGTGCTCAACGGCTTTACCCAAGCGGCGGCATTGTTGATCCTGGCTTCTCAGCTAGGGGCCCTCACGGGGCTGCGGTCGAACTGGGGGGCGTTGCTGGCCACCCCGTCCTTGGGGCTTTTTGACCTGGCTGCGCTGGCCTTTGGTGTCGGTAGCGTGGGGGCGCTGCTTCTGGCCAAAAAGCTGAAGCCGACGTTTCCCGCCGCCATCGCCGTGGTGGGCGCTACGGGCGCCATCAGCTGGGCCACCGGTTATGCCGACGCAGGCGGCGCGGTGGTGGGGCATCTGCCCCAAGGCCTGCCCACGCTGCATTGGCCCGGCTGGCTGCCCTGGTCTGACCTGGGCTCGTTGCTGATGCCGGTGCTGGTCGTGACACTGGTGAGCTTTCTGGAAACTGCTTCCAGCGCCAAAGTGGAAAGCCAGCGTTCCAGCGAGCGCTGGAACGAAAACCAGGACCTGATCGGCCAAGGCCTGTCCAAAATCAGCAGCGGTCTGTGCGGCAGCTTTGCCACCAGCGCATCCTTTTCGCGCTCTGCCATCAACCTGTATGCGGGCGCACAAACGGGTTGGGCCACGGTGTTTTCGATTGGCGTGGTGCTGGTGGTGCTGCTGTGGCTCACACCTGCGCTGTACTACGTGCCCACCTCGGCGCTGGCAGCGATTGTGGTCACCGCCGTGTTCAGCCTCATCAAGCCCTCTTCCATCACCCGGCTCTGGCGTGTGTCGCGTGTCGAGTCGTTGATTGCCATCGTCACGTTCGGCCTCACCCTGGCCACTGCGCCACGCATGTACTGGGGAGTGCTGGCGGGTTTGCTGATGAACCTGTGCCATTTTCTGTACCAGCGCCTGCACCCACGCATCATTGAGGTGGGCCTGCACCCGGACGGAAGCCTGCGTGATCGGCACCTTTGGAGCCTGGAGCCACTGGCACCGCACGTGCTGGCCCTGCGCATGGATGCCGAACTCGACTTTGCCTCGGCCAGCGCGCTGGAACAGAGGGTGGCGCAAGACCTTGGCGCGCACCCCGACGTCAGGCACCTGTGCCTCCTGGCCCAGCCCATCAATCGCATCGACGTGACGGGCCTGGAGGTATTTGCCCAGCTGCACGCGCTGATGCTGGCCCGCGGCGGCTGTCTGCATGTGAGCGGGCTCAAACTGCCGGTGGAAACAGCGCTGCGCAAAGCGGGGGTTCTACCCGCTGCGGCAGGTCTGGTCACCTACCGTACAGACGCCGAAGCACTTATAGCCTTGCAGCAACTGCCGAGTGGCCGTTAACCCTGTTACCCACGCCCTGATTGCGTTACGCAGGGCATGCCCGCTGCTACACTCGAACCAACTTTAGAAGCAACCATTTGTGTCTGATTCGGCGGCCCCTCACCTTGTAGACCTGCGCGATTTGCGCCTGGACACTGCCCACGCCCTGGTATCCCAGGTCAACGGCGGCGGGCCAGCTACCGCCTCTGACTACGCCCATCCACGGCAGTACCTGCAAGGCCTGATTGACGGGCTGTGCGAGCTTTCTCTGAAAGACCCCCTGACAGGCTTGGCCAACCGCAGGCATTTCCGTGCGGTGCTGGAACGCGAAATTGACCGGGTGACGCGCTCCGGTGAAGCGGCACTGCTGCTGATGCTGGACATTGACCACTTCAAGAAGGTGAACGATGTGCACGGACACTCTGCGGGTGACCTGGTGCTGCAATCGGTAGCGCGCACCCTGAGCGCCTGTGTGCGTCCCATGGACACTCTAGCCCGCTATGGCGGTGAAGAGTTTGCGGTGGTGCTTCCCGCCTGCCAGTCGGCGTTTGGACACGCAGTTGCCGAGCGTATCCGCCGTGCCGTGGCCAACACGCCGATTCGGATATCGCCCTCTGTCGAGCTGAATGTCACCGTCAGCGTTGGCGGCGCATTTGCGTTGCAATGGATCCGGTCTACCACCCTGCTGTGGATTGATCGGGCTGACAATCAGCTCTATCAGGCAAAATCGCAAGGACGCAACCGCGTGAGCATCGAGGAGCAGCCCGACAGCACTGTGAGTGCTGAAGAAAAGAGCTTGTTGTTTGGCCCGCTGTATTCTCCTTCGGGCTGGGGCGACCTGCCGCCCCCGCTGGATGCAACAGGCAGCGCCTACTGAAAGTTAGATGATGAGCGACGCGCTGTCCCCCCAACCCATGACGCCCAACGCAGCGCCCGTACAGGCCGGTCCTGTCGCGGGAGCGCGCATCATTGCCATCACCAGTGGCAAAGGTGGCGTCGGAAAAACCTTTGTTTCAGCCAACCTCGCGGCGGCGTTGACCCGCAGAGGCCAGCGCGTCTTGGTGTTGGACGCTGACCTCGGCCTCGCCAACCTGGACGTGGTGCTTAACCTTCACCCCAAGATCACGCTGCACGACGTGTTCACGGGCAAGGCACGACTGGAAGACGCCATCATCAAGGCCCCCGGCGGGTTTTCGGTGCTATTGGCAGGCTCAGGCATGGTCGAGTACTCGCGCCTTACCCCCGAGGTGCGCAACCAGTTCCTGAGCGTCATCCAGGCGTTGACGCCCCAATACGACGTGGTGCTGCTGGACACCGGCGCTGGCATTTCCGACGTGGTGCTCTTTTCCGTATCGCTGGCTTCCGAAGTGCTGATCGTGGCAACGCCCGAGCCCACCTCGCTGACAGACGCCTACGCCGCCATCAAGGTGCTGGCCATGCAGCAACAGCGCCAGCATGTGCGCATGGTCATCAACCAGGCAGCGCGTCCGGGTGACGGGCGGGCCATTACCAGCCAGTTGCAGCAGGTGCTCGACCGCTTCGTCAGCACCCAATCGGGCCGCCCCGTGCGCTTGATCCACATGGGCGATATTCCTGTCGACCCATCGGTGCGTGATGCGGTGATGCGCCGCCAGCTCTTGCTGGTGAATACGCCCGGCTGCCCTGCGGCGCTTGCCATTTCGCAGCTGGCGAACAAGATCGAGACAGCGCTGCTGACCCCCACGGCATAATTCCTGCCGTGCTTTCCTGCCAGGCCGGGCTTCGTGCCCAGCGCCCGGTTGTTTGGGCTGCCAGCGCTTTCGACAACCACCCACCGGTTTCGGCAGAGCCGCCGCTCAGCTTGTTTACCCCCATCCCGCCGTGACGTCCGTACTCAATATTTCCTGCTACAAATTCGTGCCCCTGCCTGACGCAGCCGAGTTGCGCGAACGACTCCACGCGCAGGCGGTGGCTGCGGGCCTGAAGGGCACGATCTTGCTGGCCGAAGAAGGCATCAACTTCTTTTTGGCGGGCACCGCCCAAGCAGTGCGGGGCTTTGTGGATGGCATGCGGGTGGACGAGCGCTTTGCCGACCTGGAGCCCAAGGAGAGTTGGTCCGACACGGTGCCATTTCGCAAGATGCTGGTCAAGGTCAAGCGCGAGATCATCCGCATGGATCACCCCACCATCCGCCCGGCGCAGGGGCGTGCCCCGTCAGTGGACCCAGCCACGCTGCACCGCTGGCTAGAGCAAGGCCATGACGACGCTGGCCGCGAGGTGGTAACCCTGGATACACGCAACGCGTTCGAGGTGGACGCCGGGACGTTCGCCGATGCAATTGACTGGCGCATTGCCAAATTCACGGAGTTTCCTGACGCCTTTCGTGCCCACAAGGCAGAGCTGCAGGACAAAACCGTGGTGAGCTTCTGCACCGGGGGCATTCGCTGCGAAAAGGCGGCCATCCTGATGCGGGAAGAAGGCCTGGAGCATGTCTACCAGCTTGAAGGCGGCATCCTCAAATACTTTGAACACACCGACGGAGCGCACTACCACGGCGGCTGCTTCGTGTTTGATGAGCGCACCGTGCTGGCGCCCGATCTTTCTGCACAGCCATTCGCCAAGGCTGGCGACGAAGATGCCGGTGCATCCAGTTGAATTTACTATCAAAAAGTGAGCTACTTGCGCTTGTAAAATAAGCGCCAGAGCCACTTTTAACTCAAACCCTGTCAGGGCTTGAAACGGCGCTCGGGCAGCGGTATGGACTCTGTCTCGCCCGGCACATGGCCCATGCGCTGGGCCTCCCAGTCGTCGGCCGCCTGCATGATGCGTTCTTTGCAGGTGGAGACAAAATTCCACCAGATGTGCCGGCGCTGAAGCAAAGCGTCTCCGCCCACCAGCATGCAGCGCACGGCGCTGTCTCCCGCACGCAGCAGCATGGCATGGTCTGTGGGCAGCACCGTCAACGTCTGGGCGGCCAGCGTGACGCCGTCCAGGGCGACAGCAGCATCCACGGTGTACAAGCCCGCCTCTTGTGCCAAGGCCGCAGGCAACGCAAGCGCCCCACCGGCAGGCAGCTGGATATCCAGGTACAGAGCCGGCGCCAGGCTGACAACCGGGGACTGCTGCCCCCACGCCTGGCCTATGAGCACACGCACCGTGGCGTCCCCCACTTGCAGCTGCGGTATGGCATCTGCGGGGGTGTGCACAAAGCTGGGCTCCGCCTCCTCTGCCTCTACCGGCAACGCCGCCCACAGCTGAATACCGTGGTTCACATAGCTTGTCTGCGCCAGCGTTTGGGGGCGACGCTCGGAGTGGACGATGCCTTTGCCGGCCGTCATCCAGTTGATGGCGCCTGGCTCGATTTGCTGCACCGAGCCCAGACTGTCGCGGTGCATGATGGCGCCCGAGAACAGGTAGGTCACCGTGGCCAGGCCAATGTGCGGGTGCGGGCGCACATCGTGCTCTGACTCCGGCGTGACGGTGACCGGGCCAAAGTGATCAAAGAACAGAAATGGCCCGATGGATGGGCGCCCCATGGCAGGCAACAGCCTGCGCACCTTGAACCCGCCGCCCAGGTCTTTGTCGTGCGCTGTGATGGTTTGCATGGCTGCCATGGTGTTTGCCTTTTCTGTAATGGCCCTGCCCCATAGAGGGTCAGGGCAGATCAAACCGGGGAGCGTCAGCCCTTGAGGCGCGCCGTGATGTCGGCCACCCGCTTGCCGTAGAGCTTGGCGGTGTCCAGGTCGCCCTGGGGAATTTCGGCCACCGACGCGTCAGATGGCGACTGCACCAGCAAGCCCACCGAGCCACCCAGGTTGTTCACATCGCTGCGCGTGGCGGCCTTGCTGTTGCTGGGCAACATGCCCAAGCTTACCCATACGCCACCGTGCTGCGACGCCAAGGTTTGCAGCGCAATCAGCGTGACCTGCTTGTCGCCGCTGAGGCTGGCGCTGTTGGTAAAGCCACCAAACACCTTGTCTTGCCAAGCGCGGGAAAACCACGCTTTGGATGACGCATCGGCAAACTTCTTGAACTGCCAGCTGGGGCCGCCCATGTAGGTGGGTGTGCCGAAGATGATGGCATCTGCGGCGTTGAGCGTTTCCCAGCCGCCTTCGGGCAGGTTGCCTTCGGCGTCAATCGCCAGCAACTGGGCATTTGCGCCATCGGCCACTTGCTGGGCGACGCGCTGGGTGTGGCCGTAGCCAGAGTGGTAAACCACAACGATTGGGGGCATCAATAACTCCTGAAATCAACAGACCAATGTAAAAAGATGAGCGATCAGTTCGCCAGATCAAACACCAGCACTTCCGCATCCTGCCCGCCAGACAGCGAGACCTGCGTTTCATTTTCCAGCATCGCGGCATCGCCCGCCTTCAGGCATTCGCCATTGACCATGACGGTACCGCGCACCAGTTGCACATAGCCCTTGCGCCCCGGCTGCATGGGCAAGGTGGCCGTCTCGTCACCGCTCAGCAAGCCCGCGTAAATGGCGGCATCGGCATGGATCAACACCGAGCCTTGCGCCCCATCGGGCGATGCCACCAGGCGCAGCGTGCCGCGCTTCTCGGCATCGGTGAAGCTCTTTTGCTCGTAGCTGGGTGCAATGCCGCGCACATTGGGCTCGATCCAGATTTGCAGAAAGTGCGTGGTCTGCCCGGCTGCGTGGTTGAACTCGCTGTGCATCACGCCCGTGCCTGCACTCATGCGCTGCACGTCCCCGGGCGGAATGCCCTTGACGTTGCCCATGCTGTCCTTGTGGGCCAGTTCACCCGACAGCACGTAGCTGATGATCTCCATGTCGCGGTGGCCATGGGTGCCAAAGCCGGTGCCGGGCGCAATGCGGTCTTCGTTGATGACACGCAGGTTGCCAAAGCCCATGTGGCGAGGGTCGTAGTAGCCGGCAAAAGAGAAGCTGTGGAAGGACTGCAGCCAGCCATGATCGGCATAGCCCCGGTCTTGTGATTTGCGAATCGTCAGCATGGTGATTGCTCCTTTCAATGCCTCCACTGTAGGACGCGCGGGGCGTGCACAGGCTCTGTCCGATTGATGGCATCATTCAAAACGCTTGAACAAAAATGAGCCGACCATGCAAAACGCTCGCGACGTCCTCACACCGGACAGCCTGACCATGCTGCAGGTGATTGCCGAAGCCGGCAGCTTTGCCGCCGCCGCCCGGCAACTGGGGCTGGTGCCCAGCGCCCTCACCTACCGCGTGCGGCAGATCGAAGACGCGCTGGATGTGCTGCTGTTCGACCGCAGCGCCCGCCAGGCCAAGCCCACAGAGGCCGGGGCCGAGCTGCTGCGCGAGGGCGGCCGGCTGCTGCAGGACATTGATGCCGTGGCCAACCGCGTGCGCCGGGTGGCCACGGGCTGGGAGCCGCAGCTCACGCTGTCGATTGACGGGGTGATCTCTCCGCACACCATGCTGGAGCTGGTGGAGGCGTTTTACGCCATGTCGCCCCCCACCCGCCTGAAGCTGCGCGACGGCATCATGAGCGGCACGCGCGAGGCATTGACGTCGGGCCGGGCTGACCTGGCGATTGGCGTGTCCAACATCGCATCCGACGTGGCCGGGCTACAGCAGGCGCCACTGGGTGACCTGCTTTTCATCTACGTGGTGGCCCCCCACCACCCGCTGGCCAGCATGCCCGAGCCCATCCCCGATGCCGTGATGTTGCGCCACCGGGCCGTGGCGGTGGCCGATTCGGCCCAGCGTGGGGGCATGACCATGGGCCTGCTGGGCGGGCAGGATGTGCTGACAGTGGACACCATGCAAGCCAAGGTGCAAGTGCAGTTGCGCGGCCTGGGCGGTGGCTTTTTGCCAGAACCCATGGTGCGCCCCTACCTGGAAGCCGGCCGCCTGGTGGCCAAGCGCGTGGCCCGCCCCGAGCGCCAGTTGCGCCTGCACTATGCCTGGGGCGGCCCGGGCTTCACGGCACCGGGGCGCGCGTTGCAATGGTGGCTGCAGCAGTTGCAAAGCCCCGCCACGCGCAAGGCCCTGCTGGAAAACCACCACCATTTTTGAGCCGCGACAGACCGGCGCGCGTGTAGAGTGGGTACCGTCAAGTATTCAACGTCGCACGTCACTTCCGCCGTCTCTGAAAGTCCCTGAAAGGCAAACCATGAGCAAAACCGTTTCCCGCCCCTCCAAGCGGCCCCGACGCAACGACACCTCCACCCCGACGCCCGGCCCGCGCCACTTCGCCATCATCGGCGCAGGCATGGCCGGCATTGCGTGCGCCCGCACCCTGGTGCAGGCTGGCCACCGCGTCACGGTGTTCGAGCAGGCAGATGCGCCAGGGGGCCGTACGGCCACCGTGAACACAGTCTTCGGCTCGTTTGACATTGGCGCGCAATACTTCACCGTGCGCGACCCGCGCTTTGCCCGCGCCATCGACACCGTACCAGGGCTGTGCAAGCCCTGGAGCGCAAACAACGTCCGCGTGCTCGACGCCACCGGCCGCGTCACCTCGCAGGGCCTGCTGTCGCGCGAAGCGCACTGGGTGCCCAGCCCCGGTATGCAATCTCTGGTGGCTGCCTGGGCGCAGCCGCTGCAACAGGCGGGTCAGTTACAGCTCAACACACAAGTGCAGCGCGTGGAGCGTGACAGCCTGAACCCCCAAGGCTGGCAATTGCGCACCCAAGGCTCGGATGGCTCCCAGCATGTGTATGCGGGATTTGATGCAGTGCTGTTCAGCCAGCCCGCCACGGCAGCGCAGGCGTTGCTGGTCAAGTCGGCCATTGACTGCACGCTGACCACGCCCCTGTCAAAGGTGGCCATGGCCCCCTGCTGGACGCTGACTTTGGCCTACCCCCAGGCCGTGCGGCCAGGGCTGACCACGCTGGGCCCCCAGTGGAACGTGGCGCGCAGCACCCACCACCGTATTGCCTGGCTGGCCCGCGAATCGTCCAAGCCCGGCCGCGGCACGGTGGAGCGCTGGACAGTGCAGGCCAACCCTGCCTGGTCGGCAGAACATCTGCAAGACGATGAAGCCCGTGTGCAAGCCAAACTGCTCAAGGCCTTTGGCGAAGTCACCGGCCTGCGTGCCGAGCCAGCCCATGTGGCCCTGCACTGCTGGCCCTATGCGCAGACCACGCATCCACTGGGCCTGAGCCACCTGTGGGACGCCACCATGGGCCTGGGTGCATGCGGCGACTGGTGCCTGGGCCACCGCCTGGAAGACGCTTTCATCTCGGGCCTGGAACTGGCACTTGCCGTGAAATGAGTGGGGGGAGCGTGATGGGAGCCCTTGCGCCCTCCGCCTGCAGCCGCGATGTGCCCCACGCACCACGCCCCTACATCGGGCGCTTTGCGCCCTCACCCACGGGGCCGCTGCACGCAGGCTCGCTGGTCGCGGCGCTGGCCAGCTGGCTGGATGCCCGAGCTGCCAACGGCACCTGGCTGGTGCGCATCGAAGATGTGGACACGCCGCGCTGCATTCCTGGGGCGGACCAGACCATCCTGAGCCAGCTGGCCCAGTGCGGTCTGCACCCCGATGGGCCCGTCGTGTGGCAGTCTCAGCGCGGCGCGCTGTACCAGCAGGCGCTGGACTCGCTGATCGCACAACGCCTGGCCTACCCCTGCGCATGCTCGCGCAAGGAGATCGAAGCTGCCCAACTCGCGCTGGGCCACGCCAAGGAGCGCCACGCCGCCCTGCCTTACCCAGGCACTTGCCGTCAGGGCCTGCATGGCCGAAGCCCGCGCGCCTGGCGTTTCAATACGACCGACTTTTACCAAAAAGTGGCTCCAGCGCTTACGCCACAAGCGCCAGCAGCTATCAATTCAGAAGCAAACTTCCTGCCATGGAAGGATCGGCGACTGGGCCGGCAAGTGCAAGACGTGGTCAGCGCCGTGGGCGACTTCGTTCTCAAGCGTGCAGACGGCCTGTGGGCGTACCAGCTGGCCGTGGTGGTGGATGACGCCGAGCAATCGGTCACCCACATCGTGCGCGGCGAAGACCTGGCCGACAACACCCCGCGCCAGATCCTGCTGCAAAAAGCACTGGGGCTTCCCACGCCTGTCTACCTGCACACCCCCCTGGTGCTGGATGTGAATGGCGAGAAGCTCTCCAAACAAAACGGCGCTGCTGCGGTGGACCTGTCCAACCCGCTCATGGCGTTGAACCAGGCGGCACAGGCTCTGGGTTTACCCGCAGTGGCAGATTCACACCACATTTCGGTGTCCGATGCGCTTGCGCACTGGGTTCAGGCTTGGTCACGAATCTACAATGACGCACCGTGACCGAACAGAACAATATTTCCACCAGCGCAGAGCCTTCCGCTGCGCCACAAGCCGCTGGCGCTGCACCCGCTGGCGTGGCATTTCCCAAAACCATCAAGAGCTATGTGCGGCGCGCCGGCCGCACCACCACAGGGCAGGCCAAGGCCTTTGAAGACCTGGGCCCCCGCTTTTTGCTCAATTACCGGGCAGAGCCCTTCGACGCCACTGCCGCCTTTGGCCGCAATGCTCCGTTGATTCTGGAAATTGGCTTTGGCATGGGTGAGGCCACGGCGCACATCGCCCGTGTGCGGCCCGCTGACAACTTCTTGTGCTGCGAAGTGCATGAGCCAGGCGTGGGTGCCCTGCTCAAGCGCATTGGCGAACAAGACATCACCAACATTCGCATCCTCCAGCACGATGCCGTGGAAGTCATTGACCACATGCTGGCCCCAGGCAGCCTGGACGGCATCCACATTTTCTTTCCAGACCCCTGGCACAAGAAAAAGCACAACAAGCGCCGCCTGATCCAGAGCCCGCTGGTCGCCAAGCTGGCGGCACGCCTCAAGCCCGGCGGGTATCTGCACTGCGCCACCGACTGGCAGCCCTATGCAGAGCAGATGCTTGAAGTGCTGGGCCAGGAGCCCTTGCTGGCCAATACGGCTGAAGGCTACGCGCCCCAGCCGGACTATCGCCCTCTCACCAAGTTCGAAAACCGCGGTTTGCGGTTGGGCCACGGGGTGTGGGACATCGTTTTCAAGCGCCGTTGACCTCTGCCTGAGCCGCACGCACTTCCCCGCCTATGAAGCCCATATTGCAACACCTGGTCGAGATGACTGGCCACCGCGACCACTTGCGGCTGGAAGTGTCGGTGCTCTCGACCCTGCAAAAGCTCAGCGGTATCAAGGAAGTGCGGGCGCTGGAGCTGTTCACTGACGACGGCCAGCCCCATATCCGCCCACGCACCTGGGTGCAGGACGGCCAGCTGGTGTCTACCGACTCCGAGGCCGCCGCAGACCCGCGCAAGGAGCCGCTGGAGCATTACCCCGAACTGATGCAGTGCGTGACCACGCAGGGCGACAGCGCCCTGGCGCACCCGCGCCCTGGTCGACACACGCTGTGGCTGCCGGTGTGGATGCACGAAAAAGTCAGCACCTGCCTGGAGATCACGCAGTCGCGCCCCTTCTCGGCCCATAAGCTGGATGTGGTCAAAGGCGTGTTCCTCGTCTACCAGAACTACCAGAGCCTGCTGGACTATTCCGAGCGCGATGCGCTGACCGGGCTGTTCAACCGCAAGACCTTCGACGAGCAATTTGCCCGCAACGCCCTGCCCGGCCTGAGCAGCAGCAAGCCCCAGAGCGCGGAGTCGATGATTTCAGAAGAAGTCAGCCCCACCAGTGAGCCCGTACAGAACTGGCTGGCGGTGGTGGACATTGACCACTTCAAGCAAGTCAATGACCGCTTCGGGCACCTGTATGGCGACGAAGTGCTGATTCTGGTCGCCAACATTCTGCGCAGCTCTTTCCGCTCGCACGACCGCATCTTCCGTTTTGGTGGTGAAGAGTTCGTGGTGCTGCTGCGCAACACCACGCTTTCCAAAGCCCACAAGGTGTTCAACCGCTTCCGCGAAGCGGTGCAGGAATACCACTTCCCGCAGGTGGGCAACGTCACGGTGAGCCTGGGTTTTGTCGGCACCTCGCGCGGGTCGCCGGTGGAAATTCTGGGCCAGGCAGACCAGGCGCTTTATTACGCCAAGGAACATGGTCGCAACCAGGTGCGCTTCTACGAAGACTTGGTCGCCACCGGCGCATTGGCAACCAAAGTGGCCAACGACGACGTAGAGCTGTTCTAACAGGCCGTTGAAAAATCCCCCGCCGACGCTGGCGTCGGCCAGTACGATCTGAAGCCATCGGCGAACAACCCAGACGAGGACGATGAGAGGCAACCAAGACTTCCAGGGGGCGATGTTCAGCTACATCAGCCTTGAAGAGCGGGTACCGGCGACACACCCGCTGCGCAAACTGCGCGCCGTGGTCGATGCGCTGCTGGCGACGATGAACCGCGAGTTCGACGCGGTGTACGCCCGCCGGGGCCGCCCCTCGGTGCCGCCGGAGATGCTGCTCAAGGCCCTGCTGCTGCAGATCCTGTTTTCCATCCGCAGCGAGCGCCAGTTGGTCGAGGCCATCGAGTACAACCTGCTGTACCGCTGGTTCGTGGGATTGAACATCGATGACAAGGTCTGGGACCACTCTACCTTCAGCGCCAACCGCGAGCGGCTCTTCAATGAAGACCTGGCCCGCGCCTTTTTCGAGCGGGTCAAGCACACCGCCGATTGGGCAAGCTTGAGCAGCGACGAACACTTCAGTGTGGACGGCACGCTGATCGAGGCCTGGGCCTCGCACAAAAGTTTCAAGCGCCGGGACGACGACCAAACCCCGACTGAGGGGCGCAATCCCGAGGTGGACTTCAAAGGACAGCAGCGCTGCAACGACACCCACGCCAGCACCACGGACGCCGATGCCCGCCTGTTCAAGAAGAGCCGGGGCGACAAATCTCGCCTGTGCCACATGGGGCACATCCTCATGGAGAACCGCAACGGGCTGATCGTGGATGTCGAGATCACCCATGCCAGCGGCACGGCCGAGCGCGAGGCGGCGCTGGCCATGTTGGAGCGTCGGGGCAACAAGAACAAGCGGGCTACGGTCGGGGCCGACAAGGGCTATGACAGTAAGGCCTTCATCGAGGGCTGTCGCAAGCTCAAGGTCACGCCGCACGTGGCGGCCAAGGACAGGCACTCGGCGGTGGATGCCCGGATCACCCGACACGAGGGCTACAAGACCAGTCAGAAGGTGCGCAAGCGCATTGAGGAGGCCTTTGGCTGGATCAAGACCGTGGGTGGTCTGGCCAAGACCAAGCTCATCGGTCAGGCCAAGCTCACGGGTCAGGCGCTGCTGTGCTTTGCCACCTACAACCTGGTGCGCATGGGCAGCATCGGCGGCTGGTGGGACGCGCATCATGCGTGAGCCCGGGGATACGTGCGCCCGAAATGGGCGAGATGGCCTGCAAACAGGCCAGATTGGCCGGTGCAATCGCTGCGCAGACGCGTCTGGGCCACTCGTTTCTTCGAAAACAGCGTCCCTGATGCGTTCGATGCCCACTTTTTCAACGGCCTGCTAAGCGCTCCAGGCGGCTGCAGGCCGCCTGAACGCCAGCGATCAGGTTCCGCGCGATGCCAAGCTTGCCCTCACCACCGCGCGGCCTACAGCAGCAATCGCGGCATCTCGCTGCTCTGGCGCTACCGCAGATCGGGTGAGATAGCAGGTCACCAGCACTGCCCCGCGGTGACCGCTGGCGCCTGGCGGCCAAAGCACGGCCACATCGTTGGCAGTACCACTGCTGCCGGCAGTGCCTGTCTTGTCCCCCACCTTCCAGCCCGGGGCCCCCGCGCGCAAGCGCTTGTCGCCGGTGCTGGTTTCAATGAGCCAACGCTGCAGCCACGCGCGGGACGAGGCAGACAGTGATTCGCCCAACACCAGCTTTTGCATGGTCTGGAGCATGGCCAGCGGGGTGGTGGTGTCGCGCACATCGCCAATGGCGGCTTCGTTCAGAGTGGGCTCATTGCGGTCCAGGCGCGTGATGGGGTCGCCCAGCATACGCAGGTAGCGGGTGAGCGCAGCCGGGCCGCCGTGGCGTTCCAGCAAGACGTTGGCTGCAGTGTTGTCGCTCAGGCTCACCGTGGCAGAGCACAGTTCACCCACCGTCAAGCCCCCGCCTGTGCCTGCGCGCGGCCCGCTGACGGGCGAGTAGTCGACCACATCGGCAGGCGCGTAGTGCACACGCGCATCAAGCTTTTCGAGGCCCTGGTCCACCAGCGACAGCATCCACCCCGCCAGCAGCAGCTTGAAGGTGCTGCACATTGCAAAACGTTCGTCCTGACGCCAGCCCAAAGCCAGGCCGGTTTCGGTATCCAGCATGGACACACCCAGGCGGCCCTGCGCGTTGTGCTCAATCCCTTCCATGGCGCTGTTCCAAGTTTTGGAGATGCCTGCGCCAGGTGCGGCCCGAACTGCGCAACCCGCCAACGGGGAAAGCCCCAGCGCGGCCAACCCCAAGGAAAACTCTCGCCTTTGCATTCTGAAACTCCATCCTTTTGAAAGATCGCGACGATAAAGCGCCGCTGCGCGTTGCGCCAATGGCAATCATTGAGAGCAGACCCAAGAAAAACTAATACATCATCATGCACTTGCCTCTCAATGCCCTGCGAGCGTTTGAAGCCTCCGCACGGCACCTGAACCTCACCCGCGCAGCGCTGGAGCTGCACGTCACCCAAACCGCGGTGAGCCAGCACATTCGCAAGCTGGAAGATCATCTGGGCAAGCCGCTTTTTCGGCGATTACCCCGGGGCCTGGCATTGACAGACGAGGGGCTGGCGCTGCTGCCCACGTTGAGCAATGCCTTCGCACGCATGGAGACGGCACTGGAACAGATTCGCGAAAAACGGCCGCGCGAAGTGCTGACCGTGGGCGTGGTGGGCACGTTCGCCGTGGGCTGGCTGCTGCCTCGGCTGCGACACTTTCAGCAGACCCACCCGTTTGTGGACCTGCGCCTGCTCACCAACAACAACCGGGTGGACATGGCAGGAGAAGGGCTGGACTATGCCATACGCTTTGGCGACGGAGCCTGGCACGGCACCCACGCCCAGCAGATTTTTCAGGCACCACTCTCGCCCATGTGCACCCCCGCCTTGGCCCAGGGGCTGCAGCAGCCGAGTGACCTGGCCAGGCTGCCCTTGCTGCGCAGCTACCGTACCGATGAGTGGACGGCATGGTTTGCGGCAGCGGGCCTGCCCTGCCCGGTGCTGCGGGGCGCGGTGTTTGACTCCTCCCTCACCCTGGCCGAGGCTGCAGCGCAGGGCGCAGGGGTGGCCCTGTTGCCAGTGGCCTTGTTCACGCGTGAGCTGCAACAGGGCCGGCTGGTGCAGCCCTTTGCCCTGGAATTGCACCGTGGCGCCTACTGGCTGACCCACCTGCAGTCGCGCACGCCCACCGCCGCCATGCAAGCATTTGGGCAGTGGCTTCTGGAGCAGATCCACTGACGGTAGCCACCTTCGGCAGTACGCTCAAAGGTCGATCTGGGCTGGGTCCAGGAACTTTTGCGCATAGCGTTGAGGCACGCCCTGGCTCACAAACACGTCGAACAAATCCGGGTCGATGTGGCCGCCGTTGCGCATCTTGACCATGATGTCCAGCGCTTGCGAGATGCTCATCCCGCTTTTGTAGGGCCGGTCAGCGGCCGTGAGGGCTTCAAACACATCGGCCACGCCGATCATGCGGGCCTGCAGGGACATCTGCTCGCGCGTGAGCCCTTTGGGGTATCCGCGCCCGTCCATGCGCTCGTGGTGCCCGCCCGCGTATTCGGGCACGTTCTTGAGGTGGCGCGGCCAGGGCAGCGTCTCCAGCATCCGGTTGGTGGCCACGATGTGGTGGTTGATGATGTCGCGCTCGGCCTGGGTCAACGTGCCCGACCGGATGGTGAGGTTCTCCACCTCGTCCGCCGTCAGAAAACTGGTTTGTACGCCCTGCGGATTGCGCCATTGGCGTTGCGCCCCCATGTCACGCACCCGCTGCTGGTCGGCCGGGCTCATCGCCTCCACCCCCCTGGTTCACGGCACGCAAAAAATCGCGGTCTTCGTCCAGCGCCGTCAGCTCTTGCTGCAGCGCCTGCTGGATGCTGGCCTCGGCAGCAGCATCGGCCACCGGCCGCAGGGCCAGCTGTCGCCGCAGGGCCGCGAGTTCAGCGTCGCGCTTGAGCACCTCAACACGCGTTTCTACCAGGCCAATGCGGTCATACAGCGTTTGCAGCTTGGTAGCCTTGTCCACCACATGCACGGGGGTGGTGATCTTGCCGCAGTCGTGCAGCAAACCCGCCATCTTGAGCTCGTACCGGTCGCGCTCGGTCATGTGAAAACCTGCGAGCGGCCCCTCCTGCGTCGCATGCGCTGCTTCAGCCAGCATCATCGTGAGGGCAGGCACGCGCTGGCAATGCCCGCCGGTGTAGGGCGACTTTTCATCAATGGCCAGGTTGATGAGGTTGATGAGGTTGACGAAAGATTCAAACAACCGCTCCAGTTGGGAGACGAGCAAGCGGTTGGTGAGCGCAATGGCTGCCTGGCATGCCAGCGATTCGGCCAGGCTCTGGTCGGCTTGCGAGAAGGGAATGATGGCGCCCGTCTCCGGGTCGCGCGCGTTGATGAGCTGCAGCACGCCGATCAGCTCCCGGTCATGGTTCTTCATCGGTACCGTCAGGAAGGACTGCGAGCGGTAACCCGTTCGCTCATCAAAGGCCCGGGTGCCAGAAAAGTCGAAGCCCTTGGCGCAGTAGGCATCGGCAATGTTCACCGTGCGGTCGTGAATGGCCGCATGGGCGGCTATCAGCGAATCATTGGGCGCGCCATCGGGCGTGCGCAAGGGCAGCAGCGGCAGATCCACCGCTTTGCCCGTGGTGCCGCCCAGGCGAATGCCAAGTGAATCCGTGCGCAGAATCTCGAACTTCAGCGCCGACTGGTCCTCGGTCACGCTGTACAGCGTGCCGCCATCGGCACCGGTGATGGTTTTGGCCGCTTCCAGAATATTTTCCAGCAAGCGCTCAATGTCACGCTCACGCGACAGGGCTGCGCCGATGCCATTGAGCTGTTCCGGCCGCCGGAACAGATTGAGAGTGGATTCCTTGCTCATGCGCCCGCCTCGGATACAGCGTTGGTGATCCCCGCATCGTAACGAAAGGTGACCGCTATCATGGCGACCTTCTTGCCTGCCTGCATTTTTTCTGTGGACCCTGCCGCCCCCCGCTACCTCACCGCCGCCCTCTACCAGTTTGTGGACCTGCCCGACTTTGCCGAACTGCGTGCGCCGCTGCAGGCACTGTGCGAATCCCACGGCGTGCGCGGCATGCTGCTGCTGGCCCATGAGGGCATCAACGGCACTATTGCAGGCCCGGCAGAGGGTGTGCAAGCCGTACTGGCCTGGCTACGCAAAGACCCTCGCTTTGCAGCCTTGCAGCACAAAGAGGCCGCGACCGATGCCATGCCGTTCTACCGCATGCGCGTGCGGCTCAAGAAGGAAATCGTCACGCTGGGCGTGCCGGGACTGAACCCTGCACGCAATGCCGGCACCTATGTGAAGCCCGAGGATTGGAACGCACTGATCGACGACCCCGGCGTAGTGGTGATCGATACACGCAACGATTACGAAGTGGGCATCGGAACGTTTGACCGCGCCATCAACCCGCACACCCGCAGCTTTTCTGAATTTCCGGCGTGGGTGGCAGAACAATCGCAGCCCGGTGGTGTGCTGGCTGGCAACCCCAAGGTGGCGATGTTTTGCACGGGCGGCATTCGCTGCGAAAAATCCACGGCCTTTCTCAAATCACAAGGCTTTGAGGAGGTGTACCACCTGGAAGGCGGCATTCTCAAGTACCTGGAAACAGTGCCCGAGGAGTCCAGCCGCTGGCATGGTGACTGCTTTGTGTTTGACGAGCGGGTGTCCGTAGGCCACGGCCTGGTGCGTGGCCACCACCAGCTGTGCCGCTCCTGCCGCATGCCGCTGGGCGAGGCCGAGCTGCAATCGCCCCACTATGTACCGGGCGTGAGCTGCCCCTACTGCCACGGCACCCGCACACCCGAGCAGGAACGGGCCCTGGCAGAACGCGAACGGCAGGTGCAACTGGCTGCAAAGCGCGGCCAAGCGCACATTGGTGCCAAACCACAGCAGGCCACGCCCCCACCCCCGCATACCGACGAGGACACTTCTGCATGAGCGCCCTGCCCGTGCTCTATTCATTCCGCCGCTGCCCCTACGCCATGCGTGCGCGGCTGGCCCTGGCGGTAAGCGGCCAAAGGTGCGAGCTGCGCGAGGTGGTGCTCAAGGCCAAGCCCCAGGGCTTGCTGCAGGCATCGCCCAAAGGCACGGTGCCTGTGCTGGTGCTGCCGAGTGGTCAAGTGCTGGAGCAGAGCCTGGACATCATGCTGTGGGCGCTGGGCCAGCACGACCCACAAAGCTGGCTGCACCCCAGCCAGGGCACGCAGGCAGAGATGCAAGCACTGATCGCCGAGTGCGATGGCCCGTTCAAGCAGGCCCTGGACCGCACCAAGTACCCCACGCGCTATCCAGAATGCAACCCGGCGTATGAACGGGCACAAGCCGCCCGCTGGCTGGGCGCGCTGGAAGCCCGCCTGAACGAGCATCCTTTTCTGTTTGGAGAACACTGCGCTCTGGCAGACATGGCCATTGCCCCGTTTGTGCGGCAGTTTGCGGGGGTGGACCCTGCCTGGTGGCAGGCCCAGCCCTGGCCGCGTCTGCAGGCCTGGCTGGCGCAGTGGCAAGCCAGCAGCTTGCTTGCCAGCGTGATGGAGAAGTACCCTGCCTGGGTGGATGGCGAAGTGGGGATTACTTTTCCGCCCGCCTGAAGTCGACAAAGCCCCAAGCCGCGCCCATAAAAAAGGCGCCGCAATGGGCGCCTTGGAGGATTTGATCAAGCTCAGGCCAGGGCTGCGCGCCCATCGTTTTTGCTGCGGCCCGCACGGACCAACAGCGCCAGCAACACCAGCCCAAAACCCACAAAGCAGAGGAAAGACCAGTTGGCAATCGAGCCGCCCAGGAAAGTCCAGTCAATGGCCGTGCAGTCACCCGAGCCACGGAAAATCATGGGAATGGCGCGGCCGATGGGGTAGTTTTCGATCATGCCGTAGAAGTCACGGCCGCAGGTGGCTACCTCAGGCGGGTACCACTGCAGCCAGCTCTGGCGGGCGGCCACAAACGCACCGAAGCCAGCCGCGAGCAGTGCCAGCGCCGCAAAACTCATCCACCAGCCTTTTGAGCCTCTAGCGCTTGCCAGACCAGCGAAGACAGCTACCAAAATGAGAGCATACCGCTGCACGATGCACATCGGGCAAGGCTCCAGGCCCACCACATGCTGCAAATACATGCCAAACGCCAGCATTGCGACACAGGCCACGCTGATCAGTGCCAGCACGCGCCGCGGGGCCTGATCGATCCAGTTCAACACCATCATTCTTATCTCTCATCCAACAGTCGCCGCTAGAGCATTGCTCTCTGAAACCGTCACAGCCCCAGCGCGCGGACGGCCAGCAAGGGCCGCCCCGCAGCAAAGGCCGTCGTCCCCCTTGGGGGAAGACGCGAAGCGGCTCAGGGGGAGTCAGATTCCAGCAGCGTGGTCCAGAAAAACACGGGCGCGGCGCGGTGTCACCACCAGCGTTTCGCCCTCTTTGAAGCCCTGCTCCTTGAACTGCTGCGCAGGGATCTGCGCTTCGATCAAGGAGTCTGGGGACGCATTGTCCGCTGGTTTGTGGTCTTGGGACGGAATAAGTTCCAGCCGCGCGATGGGCCCCACCACGATGGCGCGGCTCAGCTGTGCCACGATGCCACGGGGGCGGCCTTCGGCGTCCAGCCCGGCGCCAGGTGCATAACGCTCCACATCCAGGTCGTGCGGGCGCACGTAGGCAAAGGCCTTGGCGTTCTGCGCGGCCTGGTGTTCGGGCGAAACTATCTGCATGCCTTCCAGGTGCACCAGGCCCTCATGGGCGCGCCCATGGAACAGGTTCACATCACCCAAAAAGCCATACACAAACGGGCTGGCGGGATGCTCCCACACCTGCTGGGGCGAGCCGCTTTGCTCGATCTTGCCCTGGTTGATCACCACCACGCGGTCGGCCACTTCCAGTGCTTCCTCCTGGTCGTGGGTCACGAAGATGCTGGTCACATGCAGTTCGTCGTGCAGGCGGCGCAGCCAGCGGCGCAGTTCCTTGCGCACCTTGGCGTCGAGCGCGCCGAAGGGCTCGTCGAGCAGCAGCACCTTGGGCTCCACCGCCAGGGCGCGGGCCAGGGCAATGCGCTGGCGCTGGCCGCCAGAGAGCTGCGAGGGATAGCGCTCGGCCAGCCAGTCGAGCTGCACCAGCTTGAGCAGGTCCATCACCTTTTTCTTGATCTGCGCCTCGCTCGGGCGCTCGCTGCGGGGCTTGACGCGCAGGCCAAAGGCCACGTTCTCGAACACCGTCATGTGGCGGAACAGCGCATAGTGCTGGAACACAAAACCCACGTTGCGCTCGCGCACATGCACGTCGGTGGTGTCTTCGCCGCTGAAGTGGATGGTGCCCACATCGGCCGTCTCCAGGCCCGCGATGATGCGAAGCAATGTGGTCTTGCCGCAGCCCGAGGGACCAAGCAATGCGATGAGTTCACCCGAGGCAATGTCGAGACTCACATCGCGCAGGGCCTGAAAGTCGCCAAACTGCTTGCTGACGTTACGGATTTCAATGCTCATGTTCTGTTTCCTTCACACGCCAGCGGGCGCGGGGCGCTCGGGCGGCAATTCAGCGGCGGCCTTCAGGGCCTGCTCGTTGCGGTGTTCGGCAATCGTCTTGATGACCAGCGTGACCAGGGCCAACAGGGCCAACAGCGAGGCAGCGGCAAACGCGGCCACCGACTGGTATTCGTTGTAGAGAATCTCGACGTGCAGTGGGATGGTGTTGGTCTGGCCCCGGATGTGGCCCGACACCACCGACACCGCGCCAAACTCACCCATGGCCCGTGCGTTGCACAAGATGACGCCGTACAGCAGGCCCCACTTGATATTGGGCAGGGTTACGTACCAGAAAGTTTGCCAGCCGGTAGCGCCCAGCACGATGGCGGCCTGTTCCTCATCATTGCCCTGCGCCTGCATCAGCGGGATCAATTCGCGGGCGATGAACGGGAACGTGACAAACACAGTAGCCAGCACAATGCCCGGCACGGCAAAGATGATCTTGATGTCGTGCGCCTGCAGCCACGGGCCAAACCAGCCCTGCGCGCCAAACATCAGCACATAGATCAAACCCGCCACCACGGGCGACACCGAAAACGGCAGGTCCACCAGCGTCGTCAAAAACGCCTTGCCCTTGAACTCGTACTTGGCGATGCACCAGGCCGCCGCCACGCCAAACACCAGATTCAGCGGCACAGCAATCAGTGCGGTGATCAGTGTGAGCTTGATGGCCGACCAGGCATCGGGCTCGCGCAGGCCTTCCAGGTACGCGCCAAAGCCCTTGCGCAGCGCCTCGGCAAACACGGCGGCCAGCGGCAGCACGAGGAACAACAGCATGAAAGCCAGTGCCAGCGCGATCAGCGTGTAGCGCACCCAGGGCGCCTCGGTGGTGCCCGCTTGTGCGCGGCGAACAGTTCGAGAGTTGGCGCCGCTCATGCTGGGGCCCCCGCGTGGCGGCGCTGCCAGGCTTGCAGCGCGTTGATGATGAGCAGCAGGATGAAGGAGATGACCAGCATCACCACGGCCACGGCGGTGGCGCCTGCGTAGTCGTACTGCTCCAGCTTGCCGATGATGATGAGCGGCGTGATCTCAGACACCATAGGCATGTTGCCCGCGATGAAGATCACCGAGCCGTATTCACCCACGGCCCGCGCGAACGCCATGGCAAAGCCGGTGAGCAGCGCGGGCGTGATGGAAGGCAGGATGACCTTGGTGAAAGTCTGCAGCCGCGTGGCGCCCAGGCAGGTGGCGGCTTCCTCCAGTTCCTTCTCGGCGTCTTCCAGCACCGGTTGCACGGTGCGCACCACAAACGGCAGCCCGATGAAGATCAGAGCAATCACGATGCCTGCGGGCTTGAACGCGAGCTGGATGCCCATGGGCTCCAGAATGCTGCCCACCCAGCCGTTGCCCGCCAGCAAGGCGGTCAGCGAGATGCCGGCCACAGCCGTAGGCAGCGCAAACGGCAAATCAACCAGCGCGTCCACGATCTTCTTGCCCGGAAACTTGTAGCGCACCAGCACCCAGGCAATCAGCAGACCGAACACCAGGTTGACCAGCGCTGCGATGAACGATGCGCCAAACGTCAGCCGGTACGACGCCAGCACGCGCGGCGCGCTGATGGCGGCCCAGAACTGTTCCCAGGTGAGGGTGAAGGTCTTGAAAATCAGGGCCGACAGCGGGATCAGCACGATGATGCTCAGGTAAAACAGGGTGTAGCCCAGCGACAGCCCAAAGCCGGGCAGCACGCGCTTGGGCGCACGCCGTCCGGCCGGGGCTGCGGCCACAGCAGTCGCGGTGGTCATAGGTGAATTTGCAGCGAGATGGGCTTACTTGGCGCCAGGGGTGTAGAGCTTGTCAAACTGACCGCCATCGTTGAAGTGCACTTTTTGCGCTTCAGTCAGCGAGCCAAAGTACTTCGCCACGGTGAATTGCTTGAGCGGCTTGAAGGTAGCGGCGTACTTCTTGAGCACCGCTTCAGAACGGGGGCGGATGGCGTGCTTGGCGGCAATTTCCTGGGCTTCGTCCGAGTACAGGTAATCCAGGTAAGCCTTGGCCAGCTGCGCCGTGCCCTTTTTGGCCACGGTGCGTTCGACCACTGCCACAGGGTTCTCGGCCACGATGCTGACCGATGGGTAGATCGCATCGACCTTGCCGGCGCCGAACTCGCGGTCGATGGACACCACTTCGGATTCGAAGGTGATGAGCACATCGCCCTGGTTGCGCTGCAGGAAGGTGGCCGTGGCATCACGCCCGCCCTTGGCCAGCACCGGCACGTTTTTGTAGAGCTTGCTCACGAATTCGGCGGCTTGCGCTTCGGTGCCGCCCTTCTCGCGGATGGCGCCCCAGGCGGCCAGGTAGGCGTAGCGGCCGTTACCGCCGGTCTTGGGGTTCACCACGATCACCTGCACGCCAGGCTTGATGAGGTCTTCCCAGTCCTTGATGCCCTTGGGGTTGCCGTTGCGCACCAGGAACAGCATGGTCGAGGTGGTGGGCGATGCGTCGTGCGGGAATTTCTTGGTCCAATCCTTCGCTACCACGCCGTTGTCGGCCAGGAACTGCACGTCGGTGGTGGTGTTCATGGTGACAACATCTGCCGCCAGGCCGTCGTTCACGGCACGGGCCTGGGCGCTGGAGCCCGCGTGTGACTGGTCGATCTTCACGTCCTGGCCGGTGGTCTTCTTGTAGTGCGCAGCGAAGGCGGCGTTGTAGTCCTTGTAGAACTCGCGGGCCACGTCGTAAGACACGTTCAACAGCGTGTTCTGGGCACTGGCCAGGCCGCTGGCAGCCAGAGCCAAAGAAGCCAGGAGGGTCTTGAGTTTCAAAGTAGTCATGTCGCGTCGCTCGCAAAAAGCTGTAGATGGTTCATTGTCCCCACGCATTGCTTAAAACTCAAAAGAATATATTTTTGTTAATTAATCAGGATTTGGAATATGAAGCCATGGATGTAGATGAACAGGCTCCCTGGCCTCGCAAAAGTCCAATCCCTGGCAATGTCACAAGCTTTTAAGGAAAAGTGGCCCTAGCGCCCGTTACAAAAGCGCAAGCAGCTATCAATTCAATAGCGCCATCAAGTCATCGCACCCTGAGCCAGCTCTTCTGCTGGCGTCGGTTGCAAGGGCAACTCCACCTCCGTCAGCGATTGCAATAGCGCACGACCCAGCGGCCATTCGCCATGGCCTGAATCCACATTGATGTGCCCTGCGTTCTGCAAGCGCACAAACTCGCTGCCCCAGGCGCGCGCATAGGCGCCGGCCAGGCGGATGGGGCAGTACGGGTCATTGCTGCTGGCCACCAGAATGCTGCGGTAAGGCAGCGCGGCGTAGGGCACCGGGGCAAAGTCGCTCAACACCGCGCGGCGCTCGGGGTCGGCAGGCGCCACCAGCAAGGCGCCACGCACTCGCGCTGCGGCTTCAGGCTTCATGTGGGCGGTGGTGATGCAGCCCAGGCTGTGGGCAACGATGACCACGGGGCCTGGTTGTTCAAGCACGGTCTCTTCCAGCCGCGCCACCCAGGCAGAGCGGGTGGGCGTGTGCCAGTCGTCCTGCACGACCCGCCGGGCCTGCGGCAGCCGTTCGGCCCACAGCGTTTGCCAATGCCCAAGCCCGGAATCCCGCCAGCCGGGCACGATGATGATGGAGGTGGAAGTCACGGCAGTCCCTGCCCCGACCGCCCCGCCCCACCCTTTTGGCGGGCTGGTTCAGTGCGGCTTCGGGTTTGTGTGGTTGGAAGTCAGGGCTGATTTTGGGAGGGCATCGTTAAAACCCAAACGAATATATGGCTTTTACTTAATGACCAAACTATCTTTAAGGAGGTGACTGCAGATCCGTCCCTGAATCGAGCAAGAACCATGGGCCCAGAAAAAAGCACGCTGGGTTGCAGCGTGCTTTTGAAGTGATCCGCCAGGTTTGCGCTGGGGCGGCACCAGCGCTACTGGCAATGTTCAGCCAGTGGGCTCAAAAGCTTTCCCACTCGTCATCCGCACCGCCCTTGCCCGATGCGGCGGCTGCTGCTGCGGGGGTGGGCGCGTGGGCCTTCCCACCCGGTGCAGCCAGGCTGGCGGCTGGCTTGGGGGCCTTCGTGGCTGCCGGGCGCAGTGCACTGGCCGCTTTGGCGGCACCCAGCACGGGGCGGCTGGATGGAGCACTGGCCGCAGGCCCCGCTGTGGCACCGAGCCGTGTTCCTGCGCTGTAAGCTGAGTCTTGCGCCAGTTTGAACACGGCCACGGCGTGAACCAACTCGCCCGCCTGGGTGTTCAGGCTGGCCGCTGCCGCCGCCATCTCTTCGACCAAAGCCGCATTCTGCTGCGTGGCCTGGTCCATCTGCGTGACGGCTTCTCCCACCTGGCCCACGCCTGCGCTTTGTTCGCTGCTGGCCGCGCTGATCTCTCCCATGATGTCGGTCACGCGCCGGATGGCGGTGACGACTTCTGTCATGGTGGCTCCTGCTTTGTCTACCAGCAGGGTGCCTTGCTCTACCCGCTCTACGCTGGCCATGATCAAGCTCTTGATTTCTTTGGCCGCTTCTGCGCTGCGCCCGGCCAAGCTGCGTACTTCGCTGGCTACCACCGCAAAGCCTCGCCCTTGTTCGCCTGCACGGGCGGCTTCCACGGCGGCGTTGAGCGCCAGGATGTTGGTCTGGAACGCAATGCCGTCGATGACGCTGATGATGTCGGCAATCTTGTTGCTGCTGGCGTTGATGCCTTTCATGGTCTCCACCACTTCGGCCACAACTTCACCGCCCTGGGCGGCGACGGTAGATGCGTTCATGGCCAGCTGGTTGGCGGTGCGGGCGTTGTCTGCGTTTTGCCGCACGGTGGAGCCGAGTTCTTCCATCGACGCGGCGGTTTCTTCCAAAGCGCTGGCTTGTTGTTCTGTGCGTGCGCTCAGGTCGTTGTTGCCCGAGGCAATCTGGGCCGAGGCCGAGGCCACGCTTTCCGAGTTTTGGCGCACCACGCTCACCGTGCGCACCAGGCTTTGCTGCATGCGTTGCAAGGCGCTGAGCAGCTGGCCGGTTTCATCGCGCGAGTCCACATCGATGTGGGCCGTCAGGTCGCCGCCCGCCACGCGGTCGGCCACCTCCACCGCACGGGCCAGAGGCGCGGTGATGGAGCGGATGAGCCAGACGGCTGCGGCAATTGCCACCGCAATGGCCAAAACGGCCACCACCACCAAGGTGGTGCGGGCCTCGTTGTAGGTGCGTTCAGACGCCTTACTGGCCTGCTCGGCGCCGTCACTGTTCGTCTTGACGAGCTTGTCCAAAATCCCTTCGATAATCGCGTACTGCTTGGCAGATTCACCTTCCATAATGGCCCGCGCTTGGTCGCTCTCGTTTTTGCGTGAATGGGCCAGCGCCGTGTTATTGACCGCGATGTTCTTGGTCCAATTGCTGGCAAATTCGTCGTACAACTTTTTTTCTTCCGGGCTGCTGATCAGTGCTTCATACTTTTTGCGCAACTGCACCATCTTTTCCCGGCCTGCGATGAGCCGCTGATCGATCTTCGCCTTGGCCGCATCATCGGTGTTCATGATGTGGCTCAGCACAATCGATCGCAGCGCAACAGTCTCGGTATTAAAAGCGTTCACCGCCCCGATACTGGGCAACCAGTCCTCGGTGATTTCAACCGTGGCGGCGCGCATGCTAGACAGCTGCGCCATGGCCGCGACAGCCAACCCCACCAGCATCAGCACCAGCAGTGCAAATGCGCCAGACAGGCGAGTGGAAATCTTCAAGTTTTTCATAGAACCTTCTTTAAAACGACTTGAACCAAGGCACGCACCGGCAGTGCTGCGCAGACGAACCCAACACCCTTTTGCAAAACACACCCCAGGCAATGACAGGAAGGTGCCCAGGCGGTCTCGCTTAGAAGATTACGCCTGAGTTCTTTGCTAGAAGTAACAACTGTAATTTATCACAAATTGAGCAAAAGTGATAAAAGCAAAATGATTTTTAACGCTGGTCAACAAAGTGGGAATGTTGCCCATCGTCCACCCAACGTTGCCACGGGCGTGGCACAGGGCGCTGTTGGGTGCCTTAAACTGCCAACGGCTGTAGGGCACCCTGCACCACCTCTGGCATTTCCGATCTCCCCCTGCACCTGGCTTCCACATGCTCAATACCCTTTGGCTGGGCTTTTTCATCACGGCTGCCATTTCAGCGCTGGCGCAATGGCTTTTGGGCGGCCAGGCCCAGGTGTTTGCGACCATGGTCGAGTCGCTGTTTGCCATGGCCAAGCTCTCGGTGGAGGTGATGGTGCTGCTGTTTGGCACGCTCACGCTGTGGCTGGGCTTTTTGCGCATCGCAGAAAAGGCCGGCATTGTGGATGTGCTGGCGCGCTGGCTGGCGCCCCTGTTTGCCCGCCTGATGCCCGAGGTGCCCCGTGGCCACCCTGCCCTGGGCTTGATGACGTTGAACTTTGCGGCCAACGCCCTGGGGCTGGACAACGCGGCCACACCCATGGGCCTCAAGGCCATGCGTGCGCTGCAAGAGCTGAACCCCAAGCCCGACACCGCCACCAACGCGCAAATCCTGTTCCTGGTGCTCAACGCATCGTCACTCACGCTGCTGCCGGTAAGCATCTTCATGTACCGCATGCAGCAAGGGGCGGCCGACCCTACGCTGGTGTTTTTGCCCATCTTGCTGGCCACCTCGGCATCCACCCTGGCCGGGCTGCTGGCCGTGGCCGTGGTGCAACGGCTGCCGCTGTGGCACCCGGTGGTGCTGGCCTACCTGCTGCCGGTGGCGCTGGTGCTGGGCGGGTTCATGGCGCTGCTCACCACGCTCAGCGCGGCCGCGCTGGCGCAGTTGTCATCGCTGCTGGGCAACCTGACCCTGTTCAGCCTGGTGGTGATGTTTGTGCTGGTGGGGGCGTGGCGCAAGGTGCCCGTGTACGAAGCGTTTGTAGAGGGCGCCCGCGAAGGTTTTGACGTGGCCAAGGGCCTGCTGCCCTACCTGGTGGCCATGCTCTGCGCCGTGGGGGTGCTGCGCACCTCAGGAGCCCTGGGGTACGCGCTGGAGGGAATCCGCTGGTGCGTGGAAGCCATTGGCATGGACACGCGGTTTGTGGATGCCCTGCCCACCGCGCTGGTCAAGCCCTTTTCAGGCAGCGCGGCGCGGGCCATGCTGATCGAGACCATGCAAACGCAGGGCGTGGACAGCTTTGCGGCGCTGGCCGCCGCCACCATCCAGGGCAGCACCGAGACTACGTTCTACGTGCTGGCAGTGTACTTTGGCGCGGTGGGCATACAGCGTGCGCGCCACGCGGTGGGCTGCGCCCTGCTGGCAGAACTGGCGGGCGTGGTGGCCGCCATTGCGGTGTGCTACCAGTTCTTTGGGTGATCGGATTTCAAGGAAAAATAGCCGCTAGCGCAATATAGTCAAGCGCTACCAGCTATTAAAAACATAGCACCCTCAATACAAGCACTTCAGTCGGCACCTGACCCCAAATCCGCCGCCCCCAGTTGCTTGCTGGTGGCCGCCAGGCGTGACACCAGCACCTTGATGAAGGCCTTGTCAAACCGCGACTGCAGGTCGGCAGACGCCTCGCGCAATGCGGGGTTCGGCACCTTGATGACCAGGGTATCCGTCTGCGCCACCGCCGTGGCGCTGCGCACCCGGTTGTCGGGTTGCAGGTAGGTCATTTCGCCCAGCGTGGCGCCCGGGCCCAACGTGCTCAGGTGCCAGCCTTCGCGGGTGATGCTGACCTGGCCTTCCACCAGCACGTAGAACGAATCCCCAGCCAGCCCTTCCTGCAAGATCACCTTGCCTTTGGGCGCCCAGCGCCAGCGGCCCAGGCGCATCAGCTCCCACAGCGCTACGTCGTGGAAGTCGGCAAAAAACGGCAATGCGCGCAGCAGGGCAAAGCGCTGGGCTTCGGAATCTTGCGGGCGTGTGGCGGGCAGCGCGTGCTGCACGGCCAGCAAGGCACTGGCAAAGTCTGCCCAGGTGGTAAACCGCTCTTGCGGCCGCTTGGCCAGCGCCCGCAGCAGCACGGCATCCAGGTGCTCGGGCAAGTCGGTGCGCAGCAGCCGGGGCGGCGTAGGCGCCTCGTGCGTGATGCGGTACAGGGTGGCAAAGTCGGTGTCGCCATCAAAGGGGCGGCGCCCGGTGAGCAGTTCATACACCACCACGGCCAGCGAGAACATGTCGCTGTGGTGGCCCAGGTCCTGCTCCTGCACCTGCTCGGGCGACATGTACGAGGGCGAGCCCACCAGCCCGGCCAATTGCGTGGCATCACTGCGCACCGCCAGGGCCGCGCCAAAGTCGGTGAGCTTGACTTCGCCTTGCTCGGACAGCAGCACGTTGGCGGGCTTGATGTCGCGGTGCACCAGCCCTTCGCGCTGCGCGTGTTCCAGCGCGTTGCAGCATTTGTAGGCAATGTCCAGCACCTGCGCCAGGGGCAGCAAGGTGTCTGCACTGGCAAACGCCGACAGCGGCTGCCCGGCCACGTATTCGAGCACCAGGTATGGCTGCGCAGCGTGTTCATCCGCATCCAGCAGGCGCACGATGTTGGGGTGCCGCAGCCGCGCGGTGAGCATCACTTCATTGCGCAGCAGCTTGCGGTAGCGTTCAGCCTGCTCGGGCTGGCGCAACAGGTGGGCGTGCAGCTGCTTGATGGCCACCTGGCGGCGTTTGAACGCATCTACCGCCCGGTACACCACCCCGCTGGCGCCCCGGCCCAGCTCGGCTTGCACCTGGTATTTGCCAATGTGCAGGGGCAGGGCCGAGGGCGCGTTCATGGCCGTGAAAGGCGAGGCTGCCTCAGCCCGCCAGCGCCTGTGCAAAATCAGCCAGCAGGTCCTGCGCGTCTTCCAGGCCCACCGACAGGCGGATCATGCTGTCGCCAATGCCCATGTTCGCCCGTACCTCTGGGCCCGCTTCCCAGAAAATGGTGTGGGCCACAGGGATGATCAGCGTGCGGGTATCGGCCAGGCCTGTGGCCTTGATGGGCAGGCGCAGGCGGTTGCACAGGGGCAAACAATCGCCCGGGTCTTTCAGCTCAAACGACAGCAGCCACGAGCCTGCCTTGAAATGCTTGCGGGCGCGCGCGTATTGCGGGTGCGATGGCAGCAGCGGGTAGTGCACCTTGGCCACGGCCGGGTGTTGCTCTAGCCACTGCGCCAGCGCCAGCGCGGTGGCGCTGGTGCGTTCCATGCGCAGGGCCAGGGTTTCGGCCCCCACGGCAATCTGGTGGGCGCTGTGTGAAGCCAGGGTGCCGCCCATGTCGCGCAGGCCTTTCTTGCGCACCTGCTGCAGGCCCCACCCCTTGGGATCGCCCTTGCGGTAGGCCTCGAAAATGTTGGGGTAACCGGCCCAGTCGAACAGCCCGGTATCGGTGATAGCGCCGCCCAGCGCATCGCCGTGGCCGCCAATGCTCTTGGTCAGCGAATTCATCACCAACCCCGCGCCCACCGTGGCCGGGCGGAACAGGTAGGGCGATGCCACGGTGTTGTCCACCACGTACAGCAGCCCCTTGTCGCGGCACAGGGCGCCAATCCCTTCCAGATCGGGCACTTGCGTGCCGGGGTTGGCAATGGTTTCGACGAACACCATGCGGGTGTGGGGGCGCACGGCCGCTTGCACCTGGGCTGCGCCAGTGGCGTCCACCGTGGTCACCTGCACACCCAGGTCGGCCAGCGTGCCAAACACGCTGTTGGTGTTGCCAAACACGAACTTGCTGGCCACCAGGTGGTCGCCCGCCTTCAGCAGCGTGAAGAACATGGCGCACAGCGCGGCCATGCCGGTAGAAAAGACGATGGAGCCGGTGCCGCCTTCCATCTGGGTGATCTTGGCCTCTAGTGCCGCCGTGGTGGGCGTGCCCTGGCGGGCATAGTTGTAGCCGCCCTTGGCCGTGCCCTGGAAGACAGCGATCAAGTCTTCCACCTGGTTGTAGCCGTACTGCACGGACGAGTGGATGGCTTGGTGGATGGCGCCCTTTTCGGCCCCGCCCCAGCGGTCGGCGTGGACGATCTGGGTCGTGAAATCAACGGCAGGCTTGGTGCTCATGGTGGCGAATGCGAAAACTGGAAAAAGAGAAGAAGGCGTTCAGCGCGCTGGGGTGGCCGGGGCGGTGCGCCGGATCAGCGCTCGGGCGCGATGTGTTCGGCGTAATCGTACAGCGCGCCCAAAATGTCCTGCGTACGCTCGTCGTCAGCGGTTTCAGAGATCTCGTCGATCTGCGCAAACAACTGCTCCACCGTGCGCGCCCCGCCCTGCCCGTCAAACAGACAGGCAGCGCGGTGGGCTTCCCAGCGTTCCTGCTCTTCGGGCGTGAGGGTTTCCGGGAAGTTGCGGGCCCGGTAGCGCCACACCAGCTCCTTCAGTCGCGGGTCGTCAAACCCCGTGCGGGCGGTGGCCAGCCTGGCGCCACCCATGGTGCGCAAGTCGTTCAGGGTGTGCCGGTCGTTGTTGCCCACAAAGCCGCCGTACAGGTCCTGGTCCACATCGGGCGCAGGCTCTTGCGGCCGGGCAAACACGGCGGGCCAGAGGCCGCTCATGTCCGGCAGGCTGCGGGCCACTTCGGCATGCGCTGCGGCCTGGGCCAGGTCAATGCCCCAGCGCTGCGCCAGCGCGGGCGTGAGGGTGTTCACATTGCCCACCACCATGGGGGATTTGTTGAGGTGGATGGTCTTGATGGGCAGGCGCGCCACGCCCTCGGGCAGGTCTGCCGCGCGGGTGAACAAGCGCAGGCGAATGTCGTCCACATTCAAGGTGGCCAGCTCGCGCGGGTCGTGCGCCAGGTCCCAGGCAATCAGCTCGTTCTTGTTGGTGGGGTGGCTGGCCAGCGGCCACATCACCGCCAGGCAGCCCCGCTCTGCCGGGAACATGCCCGACACATGCAGAAAAGGCCGCGCCGTGAGCGCTGTGGCGGGCAGGCGCAACTCAGCCGCCACGCGGTCTTTCTTGTGCAGCGCCAGGGCAAAGTCAAACAGCTTGGGGTTGTGTTGGCGAATGAGCCGCGCCAGCGCAATGGTGGCGCGCACGTCCGACAGCGCATCGTGCGCGGCCTCGTGCACCAGGCCGTTGGCTTTGGAGAGGTGTTCCAGCTTGAAACTGGGCGAGCCATCTTCCTTTTTCGGCCACTGGATGCCGTCTGGCCGCAGCGCATACGTCATGCGCACCACGTCCAGCAAGTCCCACCGGCCGCACTGGTTCTGCCACTCGCGCGCATAGGGGTCGATGAGGTTGCGCCAGAACATGAAGCGCGTGATCTCGTCGTCAAACCGGATGGTGTTGTAGCCCACGCCAATGGTGCCGGGCTGGGCAAACTCGGCCTCGATGCGGTTCGCAAACTCGCGCTCGGGCAGGCCTTTTTCCAGGCACAGCTGGGGGGTGATGCCGGTGATGAGGCACGACTGCGGGTCGGGCAGGTAGTCGTTGGCGGGCCGGCAGTAGATCATCAGCGGCTCACCGATCTCGTTGAGCTCGGCATCGGTGCGGATGGCGGCAAACTGCGCCGGGCGATCCAGCCGCGTGTTGGCACCAAAGGTTTCGTAGTCGTGCCAGAGAAAGGTGTGAGAGGCCATGGTGCTCGGTGGGAAAACTTCCGCCTGGAAACCAGCGCGATGGAGAAAGCCCCCCAAAGCCAGTGGCGGGCCCGCGAAAAGCGTCAACTGTAACCGGGTTTACAGTCATTTTGGCACGCAGCGCTTATTGGGCAAGCGCTAGCAGCTACCAAATAGATAGCAATTTGCTTAGAGCGGCTAACAAAACTCAGCGAAGCGGTTCTGGCTAGGCGCTGTGTCGTCGGCAGTACGAGTGGTACGACAAGACACAGCAACGACGCCAGAAGAGTTTTGTTAGCCGCTCTTATGCCAACTGACACAGGGGCGCACCGGCGAGGCTGGACAATGGGGCATGCGTTACTTTCACCCCACACCACCCCTGCCCTGCCTCCGCTTTCCAGTCCCCTTCACGGCCAAGGCATCTGCACTGGCACTGGCCTGCGCCCTGGCTTTGGGCGGCTGCGCCACGGCGCCTGGCGCAGGCACACCTGCGGCCCTGCCACCTGCTGCGCCTGCGGCACCTGCCGTTCCGCCCCCAGCCGCCGCCGTGCCAGCAGCCCCCGCAGCGGCAGACGGGCATGAAGAAGGTTTTGTTCAATGGCGCAATGCCTTTGCTGCGCAGGCGCTGGCTGAAGGCATTCGCCCCGACACGGTGCGCAACGTGCTGGCCCAGGCCCGATGGCAGCCCCTCGTCATCGAGCTGGACCGCTCACAGCCCGAGTTCACACGCACCCCTTGGGCGTATCTGGACAGCGCCGTGTCACCCCTGCGCGTCAGCCAGGGCCTTGCCAAGCTGGAGCAGCACAGCACCCCGCTGCAGGCTGCTGCGGAGCGCTACGGTGTGCCCGCCAGCGTGGTCACCGCCATCTGGGGCATCGAGAGCAACTACGGAAGCAACTTCGGCACCTTCAAAACCGTGGACGCCCTGGCCACGCTGGCCTATGAGGGGCGACGGCACGACTGGGCGCGCTCACAACTACTGGCAGCGCTGCGCATCATTGACCGGGGCGACATTGCGGCAGAAGCGATGATCGGCTCCTGGGCCGGGGCCATGGGGCACACGCAGTTCATTCCCACGGTGTTCCAGGCCTATGCGGTAGATGCTGATGGCGACGGGCGCCGCGACATCTGGGGCAGCATCCCCGACGTGGCGGCATCGACCGCGCATTTTCTGGTGCGAGAAGGCTGGGTGCCCGGTGAAACCTGGGGGACCGAAGTGCAGCTACCACCGGGCTTTGACCACGCCAGGGCTGAGTTGAGCGTGCGGCAAAACACCGCACAATGGGCGGCTGAAGGGGTGCGGTCCATGGACGGCAACGCCCTGCCCGACCTGGCCTCTGCCTCCATCCTGGCGCCCGCCGGTGCGCGGGGCCCTGCATTTTTGGTGGGTAAGAACTTCCGCACCATCCTGCGCTACAACAATTCCACCAACTACGCCCTGGCCGTGGCGCTGTTGTCGCAACGCCTGAGCGGCGGCCCCGGCGTGGTGGCTGAATGGCCGCGTGACCTGCAACCCCTGTCGCGCGAGCAAACGCGGCAACTGCAAGCGGCGCTGAACGCCAAGGGCTTTGACACGGGCACCCCTGACGGTGTTCTGGGCCCCGCCACACGCGCCGGGCTGCGCAAGTACCAGCAAAGCCAGGGACTGGTGGCCGATGGCTATCCCACGCTGGAGTTGCTGCGCTCACTGGCGCCTGCAAACACCACCCAATAGTGGCAATGCCAGTAAGTTAAGCAAAGGCCCTTCGGGGTCTTTGTTGTTTGTACAGTGC